>CAURKE010000099.1:0-4355 GCA_963525055.1 uncultured Campylobacter sp.
TCATACCAAAAAGGTCTAAATTTTATCCCAATTTTTCGTAAATATATTATTCCCTGCTTTTTGCGTAGGCTAGAGCGCCTGATTTTAGGCATTTTAGCCCCTCCAGCACGCGAGATCTTTGGGTTGCGATATTGAGGCGCAGGAAGCACTTCTCAGCGCCTCTGTACGCGTTGCCGTCGTTTAGCCAAAGCCCCGCTTTATGGCGTAAGAATTTATGAAAATCGCTCGCGTCGTCACAAATTTCGCGGCAATCAAGCCAAAGCAGATAGGTCGCGTCCTGCTCCACAAGCCTGATCTGCGGCAGTTCGCTTTGCAAAAACTCGCTCACGATTTTACGGTTTTGCTCTACGTATTCGCACATCTGCTCGAGCCACGCTTCGCCTCGCTCAAACGCCGCGATCGCAGCAATACAAGAAAACGCATTGCCCTCGCCGACCTCGTCGTCGTTGATGGCCTTTGCCATTTTGGCGCGCAGTTTTGGGTTTGGAACCACGGCGGCGGAGCTTTGCAAGCCTGCGATGTTAAAGGCTTTAGTCGGCGAAACGCAGGTGATCGAGATGTTTTTGCAAGTCTCGCTCGCGCGGATAAACGGCACGTAGTTTTTGCCGGGGCTCGTGATGTCGCAGTGTATCTCGTCTGATATTACCAAAACGCCGTGTTTAGCGCATAGTTCGCCGATTTTGGCTAGCTTTTCCTTGCTCCAAATTTTGCCGACGGGATTGTGCGGGTTGCAAAGGATAAACATCGTCGTTAGCGGGTCGGCGAGCTTTTCTTCGAGATCGGCAAAGTCTATATCGTACCCGTGCCCGTCGTAGGCTAGCTCGTTTGCGAGCGCGACTCTGCCGTTGTTTTCGATGCTGCGGTAAAAGACGTGATAGACAGGACTTTGGATCACGATTTTATCGCCCACGCTCGTAAATTTGCGCACGGCGGAGCTGATGATCGGGATCACGCCCGTGCAAAAAATCAGCCAATTTGGGTCAAATTTGACGCCGTGGCGCCTGCTCCACCACGAGCAGATGGCCTCGCTCCACTCCCGCGGCACGTACGAATAGCCAAAAACTCCGTTATCCAGGCGCTTTTGCAGCGCTTCTAAAATATCGGGCGCGACCTTAAAATCCATATCCGCCACCCACATCGGCAGCTCATCGCCGCTTGTTTTCCACTTTGACGAATACGTCCCGCCTCGCTCCACCGGCGCGTCAAAATCGTATTTCATTTGCTCTCCTTGCGTTATTTTTGCGGATATTTTAGCGAATTTGACGGGTAAAATTTGAAATTTCGCCGCATTTTTGCGCAAAACCGATTTTTAATGCGAGATTTTTTATAATTACATCTAAAATTTACTAAATTTAAGGACAAAAATGCTCACGATAACCTCACGTTTGCCAAGCGCAAATTTAAAAATATCAAAAGCGTTGCCACAGCTCATCCAGGGCTACATCTACCGCTATCTTCCAAGCGCCGAGCACGAGGGGTATAGACATGAGCCCAGCGGCAAAATTTTTAAACGAACAAATTTTGATTTTCGCTTAAATGGCGCAAATTTGCGAATTAGATTTACCTCTTATGAGCCGGAATTTGAAAAAATAATCGCGCTTGCGGTGCTAAAAGACGGGCTAAGCTTGGGCGAGCTTTGTCTGTGCGATACGACGGTGGCGGTGAGCGAGCATAGGACCGCGCAAAGCGAAGCGGTACTGCAAGGCTGCGTGGCGTGCGCTATAGGCGGGCTTTGGGGGCATAAAATTTATCTGCAACCGCAAGATTCCAGGCACCTTGAGATGATGAAAATAAACACGCTGCAGAGATTTGAAACACTTGGCGGGCGCAGATACGACGGCGAATTTGAGCTAAATTTGCTCTGGCAAAATTTGCAAAATCCGTTTAATTTTTACTACGGCAACAACCGCTCGCCGGTTCAGGCTTGGCAAGCGAAATGGAAAATTTGCGCGCAACCGGAGCTTATAAATTTGATCCTTGATGCGGGCATCAGGTCGTTTGCCCAAAATAAATTTACTCCGTTGGAGTTTGAAACCAGACATCATCGTTTTATCAAAGTCGCTTAAGTCTACCCAAGGTCGGGATTTCATTTTGCCGTCCGGCTACGCTCTTTTTAACTCTCCAAACAAGCCCCTGCTTGCAGTTGTGAAGTTGCCAACTAAAGCAAAAAGCCCGTCCTACGACGAGAGATTTCATCCTCGCCCCCCCATGTGAAGTACGCGCCAAATGCCGACCTCCGCGTATGGTGGAGTTTTTAATCATTTATTCAGCATTGTTTTATCTTTATACTATTAGAATTGAGGTGCAAATTTATACAACGGAGGCCCTAAAATGAACGATCTATTTATCGGCGTCGTATTCTATTTTGCTTTTATGTTTTTCGGGCTTCTTTTTCTTGCTATTTGCGCTTTTTGGTATATTTCTATCCCGCTATTTTGTGTTTATGTTTATTTTAAATATTTCAGAAAAGAGAAAAAATTTGAAGCTAGAGTTTTAGAGCCTTAAAACTCTAGCTTCAAATTTACTCCAGTTGGAACGAAGCAACGTTTTCAAAAAGCCGTATCCGAGGCCAAAATCGCAAATTTAGCCTCAGATACGACCGATGAGTGCTATTTAGCGGATTTTAAAATCGCCTGATAGCCCTGTTTTTTGAGCGCCTCTACGACGGTATTTTCAGCAAAGTCGTCCTGAACGACGATGTCGGCCGTTTTAGCCTCCAAATTTACCTCAAATTTCTTCACGCCGTTAAGCGTATTTAGCGTCTGCGTGATGACCTCGTAGCAGCTCACGCAGGCCATATTGGGGATCTCGTAAACCAAAGTCTTGTCCGCAAATGCCGCCGTGCAAAGCGCCAGAGCTAGAGCTAGCTTTTTCATTCTTTGATACCGACTTTGTATTTTTTGGCTTGGATCGCATGCACGATGTCCATCACGTTCACGCCGCTATCTGCTGTGATGTTTACGTCTTTGCTTTTTAGATCAAAGCTCACTGCGGTGACGCCCTTGACGCCCTTTGCGGCATCTTCGATTTTCTTGGCGCAACCGCCGCAGTTCATATTCGGCACGTTTAGTTCGTAGGTTTGCTCTGCAAAAACAGCGCCGCAAATCGCTGCTAAAAGTAAAATTTTCTTCATCGTCGCTCCTTGAAAATAATATTTGATATGAAATTGTATCACTATATTTCTTATATATTTATTATTTTTATTTATATTAAAATGTAATATAATTTACTTTTTTCTTATATTTAAAATTAAAATTTGAGCGGATTTAAAGCGGGTGAAAAAATATTGCGAGGAAACTAAGAAGCAAAATTTAGCCCGCAAAAACGCAAATTTGCAGGCTAAATTTATAAAATTTACTCTTTTGTTTTTGCCATTCTGCGGCGCATAGTAGGATCCAGATAGCGTTTGCGCACGCGTATGTTCGACGGCGTGACTTCGACTAGCTCGTCCTCCTCGATCCACTCCAGAGCGCGCTCTAGGCTGAGCTTTCTAGGCGGTACGAGCTTGATAGCGTCGTCAGAGCCGCTAGCGCGTACGTTGGTTAGGTTTTTACCTTTGATTGGGTTTACGTCTAGGTCATTTGGACGGCTGTGCTCGCCGATGATCATGCCCACGTAGGTCTTGGTCTGCGGATCGACGAAAAGGATACCGCGATCTTGCAGGTTCCAGAGGCTATATGCTAGCGTTACGCCGTTTTCCATCGACACTAGAGCGCCGTTGCTGCGGTGTTCGACGCTACCGATGAGCGGGCGAAACTCAAGGAAGCTGTGGTTCATGATGCCCTCACCTTTCGTATCGGTCAAAAACTGGCTTCTAAAGCCGATAAGACCGCGCGCAGGGATCTCAAACTCGATCCTAGTTTGCCCGTCGCCGGTCGGGTGCATCGAGACCATCTCGGCCTTTCTGCGTCCGAGTTTTTCGATCACGGTGCCGCTAAACTCGTCCGGCACGTCGCACACTAGCAGCTCAAACGGCTCGCAGCGCACGCCTTCGATCTCTTTGACGATAACTTCCGGACGTCCGAGACAAAACTCAAAGCCCTCTCGGCGCATATTTTCAGCCAAAATCGTGATCTGTAGCTCGCCGCGGCCGCTAACCTTAAATTTACCCTCGCCGATGTTTTCGTAGCGCATCGCGATGTTTGTTTTCATCTCACCCGATAAGCGCTCGTCGATCTTGTTTGAGGTTACGTGTTTGCCCTCGGTGCCGGCTAGCGGACCGTCGTTTACGCTAAATACGACGCTAAGCGTAGGCTCCTCGATCTTTAACGGATCAAGCGGTATCGGAGAGTTTGGATCTACGACGCTATCGCCGACGTCCAGCGCCTCAAAGCCCGCTATCGCCACGATATCGC
>CAURKE010000100.1:0-4263 GCA_963525055.1 uncultured Campylobacter sp.
CGGCTTTGTTTGCAAGGCCGACTAGCTCTAGTAGTTCGCTCACTCTTTTTTTGATTTCGCCGTCTGAGTAACCCCAAAACTTAAGCGGAGTCGCGACGTTTTCAAACGCCGTTTTTCTAGCCATCAGCGCAAAGTGCTGAAATATCATCCCTACGTCGCGCCTAAGCTCTCTTAGCTCCCTATCTCTTAGCACCGAAATTTCTTTGTCAAATACCTTTAGGCTGCCGCTTTGATAGTCCTCTAGGCCATTTATGCAGCGAAGCAGGGTGGATTTACCCGCGCCGCTGTGGCCTACGATGGCGAAAATTTCGCCTTTTTCTACGTTTAGGCTGACGCCGTCTATGATCTGCGTCGCCCCGTAAAATTTCTTTAAATTTTCTATTTTTATCACTAATTTTCCTTGTTTTTAAAACCGCTTAATTTATAAAATTTCGCGCCTTAGCTCATCTGCGCTCTTTGGCGAAAGAAGCGCCGGAGCGATGTCAAATACGCTAAATGCGCCGCTTTCGCCTCTTTTTGCTAAGCGATACGCCGCGCGGGCGTAGGCTACGAGCACGCTTGCGGTAAATTCGGGATTTGAATCAAGCTTTAGCGAAAACTCGATCAGGTGTTTATTTTCGCCGCGCTCGCCCGTCGCTCCGCTTCGCAAGACGAATCCTCCGTGGGGGATGCCGCCGTGCTCATTTTTAAGCGTTTCAAGACTTACGAAATGTACGCTCGTATCGTAGTCGGCAAAGTAGTTTGGCATCGTTTTTATCTCTTGCTCGATGCGCGCTTTATCGGCGCCGTCCTGCGCCACTACGTAGCAGTCGCGCAGGTGTTTTTCGCGCGTGCTAAGTTTTGGATTTTCGCCCGCGCGAACTCGCTCCAAGGCGCTTTCTATCGGCACAGTGTATTGGCGCGCATCCACGACGCCCTCGATCCTGCGGATGGCGTCTGAGTGGCCTTGGCTCACGCCTTTACCCCAAAACGTATAACTGCTGCCGTTTTCCAGCACGCTCTCGCCAAATAATCTATTTAGCGAAAACAGTCCCGGATCCCAGCCAACGGCGATGATGCCAACTTTTCCGCCCTTTTTGGCGGCGGCATCTACTGCGGCGAAGTGCTCAGGTATTTTTGCGTGCGTATCAAAGCTATCGACGACATTAAACTCTTTTGCAAACTCTGGCGTCTGCGTCGGCAGATCTGTCGCACTACCGCCGCAAAGCACCAAAACGTCAAATTTGCCCTTGTGCGATAAAATTTCATCCGCGCTAAACACCGGCGCGCCGCATGTTTTTACTTCGCTTGGATTTCTGCGGCTAAAAACCGCCGTTAATTCCAAATCCTTGCTGTTTCTCGCAGCAAGCTCTACGCCGCGACCTAAATTTCCATATCCTAAAACTGCTATTTTTATTTTTTCGCTCATTTTTTTATCCTTCAAATTTTAAAATTTAGCGAGCAAAACGGCACGCTGCTGATTAAATTTCACTTCATCAGCAAATAATAAATCACGTATATCCAACTTAAAAATCCGTGAATTATCGCCCACAATATGCTTTTATTAGCTCCCCACGATAGCGCGACGGCTATGACCGTGCCTAGCGTAAATCCACCGATACTGCCTTTCATTTTTTCTCCTTGATTTAAAATTTAGGTTCAAACGAGCGGACTACTCGCCAAACGCCTTTAGCTCGTCGCATACTTTGGCGAATTTTTCCTGCGCGCTTTGCAGCCCTTCGCGGTTGGCTTCTACCACGGCTTGCGGAGCTGAGGCTACGAATTTCTCGTTATTTAGCATGCTTGAGAGCTTTGCTATCTCTTTTTCTAGTTTGGTTTTTTGCGACCTTAGTCGCATGATCACAGCACTCATATCCACGCCTTCAAGCGGCACGAACGCCTCTAAATTTTCGCTCACGTCGCGCGCTGCGTTTTCGATTTTGGCGTCGCAAAACTCGATCTGCTCGCATTTAGCTAGCAGCGCGATGTAGTTTGTCGCCTCGGTCAAATTTTCGTTTCCGTTTAGCTTGATGAAAGCTTTTGGGATTTTTGAGTTGCCTTGCTCGATGGTCGCCTTTGCGCGGCGGATAGCTACTATGGCCTCGATCACCAGCTCAAATGTTTTTTCTATCTGCAAGTCGCGCTCGTTAGCCTGCGGATACGCCTCAATCATGATCGAGCTTGTGCTTTCTAAATTTGAACCGCTAAGCTCGTGAAAAAGGTACTCGGAGATAAACGGCATAAATGGGCTAAGTAGCCTCATAGCCTCTTTAAATATCGCTCCAAGCTCCTTTACGCTGCCTTTATCGGCTTTGCTAAGCTCGATGCCCCAGTCGCAAAACTCGTCCCATAAAAATTTATAAATCGCATTTGCCGCGTCGTTAAAGCGGTAGGCGTCGATGTTCTCTCGCACTTCGCGCACACACTCGTTAAAGCGGCTTAGCATGTATTTGCCAAGCTTCGTTTCGATTTTGGCGTCGCTTAAATTTGCAAATTTAGACTCGTTTAGCAGCAGATATTTGCTCGCGTTGTAAAGCTTGTTCGTAAAATTTCGCACGAGCTTCATCTTTTCGTCGCTTAGCTTTATGTCGCGTCCCTGCACGGCAAGTAGCGCAAGCGTAAAGCGCAGGACGTCGGCGCTATACTCATCGATGCTAACGAGCGGGTCGATGACATTGCCTAGGCTCTTGCTCATCTTTCTGCCTTGCTCGTCTTTAACCAAAGCGTGCAGATAAATATCGTCAAACGGCAGCTTGCCTAGCGCATTTTCGCCCTGAAACATCATCCTCGCCACCCAGAAAAATAAAATATCAAAGCCGGTGATTAGCAGGTTGTTTGGGTAAAATTCAGCCAAATCGCCGTCAAACCATTTTTCGTTTTTTAGCTCCTCGCCGTTACCCCAGCCAAGCGTGCTAAACGGCCAAAGCCCTGAGCTAAACCAGGTATCAAGTACGTCTGGATCTTGATGGAAATTTGCGCTTTTGCATTTTGGACACTGCGTCGGTTCGCCTTCGTCCGCCCACTCGTGTCCGCACGCGTCACAGTAAAATACCGGGATCTGATGTCCCCACCATAGCTGGCGCGAGATACACCAGTCGCGAAGCTCGCGCATCCAGGCGTTAAAGCTGTTTATCCAGTGGGCCGGGTAAAATTTAGCTAAGCCTTCGCCGACCTTTGCAATCGCGTCGTCCGCGATCTGTTTTTTGACGAACCACTGCTTTGAGATGTATGGCTCAACGACGTTTTTGCAGCGGTAGCAGTAGCCGACTTGATTTTCGTAGTCTTCGATCTTCTCGACGTTTCCGAGCTTTTCTAGCTCTGCTACGATGGCGTCTCTAGCCTCTAGTCTTTCTAGTCCCTTAAACTGCGCGCACTGCTCGTTTAGTATGCCTTTTTCGTCAAAAACAGTTATAAATTTTAGATCGTGCCTTTTGCCGACCTCGTAGTCGTTGGTGTCGTGCGCCGGGGTGACTTTTACTAGACCCGTTCCAAACTCCATATCAACGTGCTCGTCGGCGATGATCTCAATCTCGCGACCGATTATCGGCAGGACGACTTTTTTGCCGATCAAATTTTTATAGCGTTCGTCGTTTGGATTTACCATGACGGCAGTGTCGCCGAAGTAGGTCTCTGGGCGCGTGGTCGCAACAACGATATACGGCAAATTCTCGCTTTGATATGCTTTGTTGCGGCTCGTCTCGCTCGAATCTTTGCAAGAGTTTGAATTTTGCTCGCTTGATGAACTATTTGTTCTATCTGCGCTCTCAAAATTCTGCGCAACTTGCAAATCTTCATCGCGATACTTTGCCTCGTCGTCTCCGGTTAAAATTTCGTCGAAATTTTTGTTGTTTGAATTTGTGCTTTTGTTTGCTAAATTTTGCGCCGCGTTCGCCGCGTTCGCGCTCGCCTTGCAACCCGCAAATTCATCGCACGATACTTCGGCTTGTTTGCTTAAATTTGATGCGGAATTTTCGCTCAAATTTGAAGCTTCGTCCGCGAGATAGTATCTCAAATGATAAAGCTTGCCCTTGTTTTCCTTATGCTCGACCTCGATATCGCTGAGCGCGCCGTCGTGCGTACACCAGTTTATCATATAGTTTTCGCGCACGATGAGCCCTTTTTCGTAGAGATTAAGGAAGGCCTTTTTGACGGCTATTCTTAGTCCCTCATCCATCGTAAATCTTTGGCGCGACCATGCCGGCGAGATGCCTAGTTTTCGCATCTGATGCACGATCATGCCGCCGCTTTTTTCTTTCCATTCCCAGACTTTTTCTACGAATTTTT
>CAURKE010000101.1:0-4261 GCA_963525055.1 uncultured Campylobacter sp.
TGTTTATTATCTTTGTTTCGCTGAGCGCGGCGTTTGTTTATCTTTATTCGCAAGTGACCTTTGACGCGTCAAACATTATCGATTTTAAGCCAAAGCTCACGACTCAAATTTATGATAGAAACGGCGAGCTCATCGCAAATATCTTTGACGAAAACAGGATCTACGTCAAGTACGAGGACATCCCGCCGCGCGTCATCGAGGCGCTGGTAGCCATCGAGGATACGAGCTTTTTCGAGCACGGCGGCGTAAATCCTGAGGCCATCACGCGAGCTATCGTTAAGGACATAAAGGCCGGCAAACTAGTCGAGGGCGCTAGCACACTCACGCAGCAGCTCGTTAAAAACATGGTGTTAACTAGAGAAAAAAAGCTAACTCGTAAGGTTAAAGAGATGATCATCTCGATGAAGCTGGAAAACGAGCTAAGCAAAGAGCAAATCCTAGAGCGCTACCTAAACCACGTCTATTTGGGGCACGGCTATCACGGCATCAAGACCGCGGCGAAGGGGTACTTTAGAAAGGAGCTTAACGAGCTCACCCTAAAAGAGATCGCGATCCTAGTCGGCCTACCGAAAGCCCCTAGCACCTACGACCCGACTCGCCACCTCGACCTCTCGCTAAGTCGCGCAAACAACGTTATCTCAAGGATGAACGCGCTAGGCTGGATCAGCGACGCCGAGTATAAATCCGCGCTAGTCGAGCAACCCGTAGTCTTTGACGACACACTCACGCAAAACAAAGCCCCGTATATCGTGGACGAGGTGCTAAAAGAGGCCTCAAAACGCTTTGAGGATATCAAAACGGGCGGCTATGTAATCGAAACCAACGTCGATCTAAAAGTACAGCAAATGGCGTCCGAGGCGCTCAAATACGGCCATAATGAGATCCTAAAACGAAACAAGGACGCAAACGCCAGCATCCTAAACGGCGCTATCGTCGTCACTCTACCAAAAACGGGCGAGGTGCTCGCGCTAGTGGGCGGCGTAGACTACACCAAAAGCAGCTACAACCGCGCCACGCAGAGTATGCGCCAACCGGGATCTAGCTTTAAGCCTTTTATCTACCAGATCGCCCTAGACATGGGCTACTCGCCGATGAGCAAGGCTGCGGACATATCAAGAGTCTTTAACGAAGGCAGCCAGTACGAGTGGCGTCCGAAAAACTATAGCGGCGGCTTCCAGGGCTATATCACGCTACGTGAGGCTCTGCGTCAGTCGCGCAACCTCGCCACGATAAATTTACTCGACGAGATCGGGCTTGATACGGCTTACAAAAAGCTAACCGAGATAGGCTTTAAAAACATACCTAAAAACCTATCCATCGCGCTTGGCAGCTTCGGTATCTCGCCGTTAGAGTTTGCCAAATTTTACTCGATGTTTCCAAACGGCGGCGAGATCGTGGAGCCAAGCCTCATCAAACGCATCATAAACTATCAAAATTTAGAAGCGGTTTTCGAGCCTGAGCGGACATTCGTCACCGAGCCAGAGCAGGCCTATCTGATGACAGATATGATGAAAACGGTCGTGGAGCGCGGCACCGGACAAAGCGCCAAGCTAAACGGCGTGCAAGTCGCCGGCAAAACAGGCACGACGAACAATAACATCGACGCGTGGTTTTGCGGATTTACGCCTGAGGTCGAGGTGGTCGTGTGGTACGGCAACGACGACAACACGCCGATGAGAAAAGTCGAAGGCGGCGGACGCACGGCGGCTCCTGTATTTAAGAAATTTATGGAAAGCTACATGAAAGAGTACCCGCTAAAACAAAAAACCTTCATCGAGCCGGAGGGCGTCTTTCACACCGCGTACGAGGGCCTGATCGAGGTCTATACGAAGATCTCGCCGATACCGAAACAAGACGCGCAAGATACGCTAATCAAACAAGACGACGAGGGACTGATTTTTTAATTTCGCTCCTTGCGCTCAAATCTCTTTGCGGGCCGAATTTGCCCGCTTTGCCGTATAAATTTAGCCGCCGCTTTGTTAAATTTGAGCTGACTTGTCGAGCAAATCAGCTCAGGCTCGCTTAAATTTTACTTTTATTTCAAATTTACGCTCGGCCTTTGGTTAATTTTGATATTTCACGTGGATAAAATCCAAATTTCAAAGTAAATTTAAGTTCGCTTTCCGGCTTGAGTCGCGTTAAATTTAACGGCTATTTTTGGCGCGGCAGGCCAGGACTCGCCAAAAGTCCAAATTTGACGGCAAATTTAAGCTTGATCGCAAATCCAAAATCAAAAGACGTGCTAAAATTTGAAGTCAAATTTAAACCGGCTACAATTTCTCGCGACTAAAATTTACAAAATAGAGCAAATTTGACCGAACAACTAAAACAAGTCGCATCCCTACCGTTAAAATTTACCGCCGTGTCGTGCCGAGCATAAAAACCGCGTCAAGAGCCGCTCAAATTTTAAATTACGCTTCGTTTTTTAGAGTGTATCTGTTTTGATTTAAAAAATAGCACGCCCCAAAAACAAGCAAGCAGACCAAAAACACGCCAAAATTATCAACAAGCAACCTAGATATATTTACTTTGTTTCTAGCGATTGAGACTATCCATAAAACTATTATAGGACATAAAGCCAAATTTTCGACCGCAAAAATTACCAAACTAAGGCGCTGATTTTTTATAAAAAGCTTACTATATTTTTTCTCTCGGTCGCCGCTTTGACAAATTTTGATTAAACATATAAGCAATAGCACCGCCGTGAAAAGAAAAACTAGAAAAACGATGCCGTGCAGCGTCCAAACAAAATCCATAAACCATAAAACAATAAATAAAAATGCAAACAGTGCCACAGTCGCACGCCTAATGAGCTTGTGTGCCTCGTAGCGATCTTTAAGATTTTTCGGGATATTTGTAAATTTTGCGTCCACATCGCCTTCTTTAAATTTAACTCCGTCCATTGTCAAATTTGCCGCATCTTGATTTGGGGTATAGACGCTTTGGTTGCGCAAATAGCACATCATAAAAATCAATAAGCAAATCGGAACTACGGCAAAGCCGTATATAAACATAAAAAGCCCAAATGCTACGCCGCTGTTTTCCGTCAAAATTGCCGCCAAAAGAAATAAAGGCGGAGATAAAACTAAAGCCAAACTAGCAAAATTTTCAATCCTAAACCCGATCAGGCTACGTTCGCAATCCTCGATAAAAAGGAAGCTGTATCGCTTGGCTTTACTAATTTTCAAATAGCAAAACGCTATACAAGCAGCTAAAATTACCTCCATAAAAAAACAAAATATAAATTTAATGAATATGGCTGCGTGTCTCTACTAGTAGCATAAGAATACACATAATACGCCAGCTCGTCTTCAACATAAAACAAAAAACCAAAGCCGCCCAAAATACCATAACCGCTCGCCTGATAAACCTATGCCTATCATACTGCCTTTTTGCATCCTCAGAGATAGCGGCAAATTTTTCGTCCACCTCTTTTATCTCGGCTTGAAATTTTGCGTTCACGGCCAGCCCCCCTTAAAAGCGCTTATTTTAGAAATTATATCGAATTTAACGTAGTAAAGCGCCTAAATTTGGGGATTAAATTTGATAGCAAAAACGTAGCTACGTTTTGAAAATTTTACGTTTTACCGCCGCTTGGCAAATTTAATCAGGCAAAAAGTCAAATTTAACGTCAAACCGCTTTAAATTTAACCCGTTTGCCGTAAAATATCTGCGGTTAAAAAGATAACGCCGCATACCCACAATCCTAGCCCTGGCACAGAACTTATTTACGGCGATCAAACTCAAATTTAGCCGAGTTTTCGGGCTAAATTTGAGCGGGTTTAAAAAGCAAAATAAGGATAAATTTACTCCACGAGCTTCATCTGTTCGGCGCAGATAGCCTTCCATGAGCTTTGCAGATTTGAGCCGACGCACCCCTGCAGATACGGCTTTGCTTCGCTTTCGCGTTTTAGTTTGATATAGATTTCCGAGATCTGAGCTAGCGCGCGCAGCCTATTTTCGGGATCTAGGCGCGTATCTACGAGCTCCTGCGCAGCTTGCAAAGCCTCGCCGAGTCTATCCAGCTTGCTTAATGAGCCGATGTACTCAAAGTCTATTTTCGGGCTAAAGGTGGCTATATGTAGGCGTTTTTGCAGATCGATCGCCTTTTTGGCGTAAACCGACGCGTTTAAAAAGTCGTTCGCGCCGTACGTCGCCTCGGCCATGCGGTCGTATAGTTCGATGACCTTAAAGTCGTTTTTGCGCAGCGTCTCGACGGCCGTTATCGTCGCGGCGGCGTCGGTGAGCCTGCCTAGCCCCA
>CAURKE010000102.1:0-4256 GCA_963525055.1 uncultured Campylobacter sp.
CCCATCATCTCAAGGTGCAACGCAGAGCAAAACTCGGTGCAGTAGTAAGGGAACACGCCCTCTTCGTCTGCTACGAAATTTACGGTCGCTGTTTTACCCGGCTCTAAAGAGGCATGGATGTTGTAAAGATCCACGGTAAAGCCGTGCGTCTCGTCCTGGGCGCGCTCTAGGTTTGTTAAGTGGATAGTTACTTTGTCGCCTTTATTTACCTCGATGTGCTCAGGGTTGATGTGACTTCTAATCATCGTAGCGTATACGGTTACGTTTTTGCCGTTGCGCTCGACTCTCTCTTGTCCGGCAAGAGTTACGAACGGACTTTCTTTGCCCGTGCGAGAGTTTGTTCCCATCGTATAGGTAGTGGCCGGTTTTAGCTTGCTAGCCGCGATAGAAACTACGTCGTGAGGCTCGCCAAGAGGTATCGGCATATCGTATAAAAGCTCCATCTTAGCACCAGTGATGTCGATAAGCTGGTGGTTTTGCGGATGAAGAGGACCTACCGGGTTAAAGCGATCGATCGAAAGTTTATCAAGAGCGATAGCGTATTTACCCTTAGGTTTTGACGATTTTCCCTCCATAGTATCAAGGTGTCCGATGTTGTAGTGGACGTTGATCCTATCTAGGACTTTTAGATTTTTATAGTCCCATTTCACGATCTGGCTATCGACGTAAAGAGAGGTATATATGATGCCATCTTTTTCGTCAAAAGAGTTGTGCAGAGGTCCAAGGCCAAGTTCGACTTGTCCTTGCAAGCTCTTTGCCATATCAAGCACCGGGATGCCGTACGGATCGGTGCCGGCGAACTCTTTTTTGTCGATTAGGTTTTTGATCTTTTTAAAATCATAAACCGTCGCGTGAGTATCTAGCTTACCGCCGATAACGATATAGCGGCCGTCAGGAGTGACGTCTACGCCGTGCGGGCTCTTTGGCTCCGGGATCAAAAATAGCGCGCCGGCTTTAACCGCGGCGTCTATGGTAACTACTCTATGGCCGTTTATCTCCATGTAGTTTTTCTTATCCTGAGCTAGCTTTTCTAAAATTTGCCAGTTATAGACGTGCAAATAGTCCGTGTCGTTTCTGCTCGCACCCGCTTCAAACGGAGGCAAGCCCTTTTCTATACCGCCCGTATACATCTCGGAGTTTATCGAGTTTGTAAACGCCCAGCCGAAACTCTCGCCCTTACCGGCGTCGCTTAGGTCCTGCCAGTACGGAGGAAGCTCGAGCGAGAAGGAGGCTTTCTCGTCTATCTTGCCTTTTGGATAGTCGAATTTCCAAAACGTTACCGCGCCGCGGAAAACCGCTTCGTATTCGTCCATCGAGTGGTAGCCGTTATCTAGCGGAGCCGCGTACTGCGCCGCTTCGATGACGTATTCGCTGTTTGGAGTGATAAAGCTACCGCCGTGTTCGCTTTTCATGATAGGGTTAACCACGATCTGAGTCGTCTCGAAATCGTGTAAATTTATCACCGCGATGCGAGGGTTGGCCTTGTCGTTGATGAAAAGATAATCGCCGACGTATTCGCCGTTTTTCTCGGTAAGAGCAGGGTGGTGAGTATCGCCCCACGTGATTTGTTTGCCTCTGATGGCGCCGCTTTTTAGGATGGCTTTAGACTCCTCGTCGTAGCCGTATCCCTGCCAAGGCTCGGGCGTAAAGACGCCGATATACTTGTAAATCCTCATCGAAGGCACGCCGTAAACCATCACCTGTCCGCTTTGGCCTCCTGAGGAAAATACGATGTAGTCGTCTTTTTTACCGCTTGGCTGATATGTTTTAGCGGCCGCTAGGATGTCTTTTTCCGTTAGCCCGCGCGCTTTCATGATAGCTTGTAGGTCGCTACCCGATGCACACGCACTGCTAACGGCAAACGCCAGGCCCGCAGCCGCAACGATACCGCAACTAAGTAGTTTGTTCATTGAAAATCTCCTTTCCTAAGATTTTTTCTTGTAAATTTGGATCTCGCCGTTTACGCTAACGGCTATGACGCTATCTTCGTCGTTAAAAATTTTTATCACGGCGTCTGAGTTTTTGCCTATTTTTTCTATCTGTTTAAACTCGGCGTCGCTTCGTAAAATTTCGCCGTTTCCAAGCCCGATATAAACTTTATCCTGTACGACTAGCAGGCTTTTAACGCGCGAATTTGAGATTTTGTAAATTTGAATTTCTGCGTCCGTCAAATTTGCGTCTGCTTTGCCGCTAGTCCAATTTAGACCCACTTTGTTTTGCGCGTTTTTGACGGCTGTCAAATTTAAGCTAGAGTTGTCTTTGCCGTTTGTTTGCGTCAAATTTGCTTCGGTGGTCAAATTTGCCGCACCAGTTTGCTTGCTCGATAAATTTTCGTTCGTCAAATTTCCATCTGCGTCAAATTTGAGGCTAGCTATCTCGCCGCTAGCAAGTCCGAAAATCACGCCTGAATTTATCTTTGCCGCGCTCAAAGCTACGGATTTTAATCTACCCAGATTTTTTGCCTGCATAGTGCTTAAATTTACGATAAAAACCGATCTATCCCAGCTAGTTATCAGCGCAGCATCGTTTAAAATTTGACAGGTCGCGATACGGTATGCGCCGTTAAGATTCGCGCGCGTCAGCTTTTTTGACGCAAGATCGTAGGAGATAAAGACGTTTTTGTCGGCGACTGCGTAAATTTTGCCGTTTGCAAAGTGAAGGCGCGTTATCTGCGCATCAAGGTTTAAATTTGAAAGATTTAGTGCGCTAGCAAAAGAGCTAAAATCATCGCTAAATTTAGCTATCTCGCCGCTTGAAAATCCTGCGTATAAATTTGCGCCATCAAAGGCTAGCGAGGTTATCTCGTCTGCTTTAAAGTCAAATTTGTTTATGGTTTTTAGGTCTTTTTTGTTAAGTATATTTAGCGAGTTTTTGGCATCGTAGACGGCTAGGGTTTTGTTCTGCTCGCTACATGCGCAGCTTTTTACGTCGAGGCTAGCCGTAGTGCTAACATCGCTTGCGAAGGAGAAAATAAACAGAGCGCATACGAGCGCTATAATTTTCATAAATGCCTTTTAAATTTAAATTTTCTATTAATGAAACTATACAACCGGAAGGCTTAAAGTGCATTGATTTAAATCAAAATCCGTAATAATTGAGTATAAAAAAATATCTTTGTGTTATAACGTAACACCTAAATTTACGAAATAATAAAGCTGTTATTATTTCAGATTTTCTAGCGTTTTCTTGATATTTTGCGCCGTTAGATTGGAGATCTCGGCGACAAATTTATCGTTTTTGTCTAGTATGTATAGCGAGGAGCTATGAGCGACGGAGTACTCTATAGCGGATTTTTCGAGCAACACCTTTTGATACTTCACGCCGTAGCTTTTTGCAACCTTAGGCAGATCGTCTAACACTATGCCGTAAGAATTCGGATAAAAATACTTCGCATACTCGTCGACGTTTTTAGCCTCGTCGCGCTCCGGATCGAGAGTGACGAAAATCACGACGATGTCGTCTCGTTTAAGTTCGTTTAAAACGCCCGAAAGAATACCTAGAGTCGCAGGGCAGACGTCTGGGCAGGTGGTGTAGCCGAAGTAGATAACCTTATTTTTACCCTCAAAGCTCTTTAGGCTCACCGCGCCGTTTGCGCCTTGGCCGGTAAGAGCGTATTTGTTTGAGTAGAGTGCGAGATAACCCGCACCAAGAACCGTTAAAATCAGTACAAGTACGATAAGAAGCTTTTTCATCATCCGCCCTTTCAAGTAAAATTTGCGTCTATTGATGCAAGTCGAAATCTATATAAAGTCCGCTCTTTTTGCCGTTTTCCAGCACCTCGAAACGGTATCTCATGATGTTTATCAGGCACGCGCTTAGCACAATGTTTGATATGTAGGCGTTATCGCGCTTTTCGACTTCGGCCTTAATCACGCCCATGTCCATATTTATGCCGTGGATCTCAAGGCTCGGGTTTTTAAACCCTTCTAGTCCCTCGATACGCACGATCGTCGGCTGCATCGTGTAAACGGGCTTTGGCGAGAGGCTAAATTTAACCGTCTTGCCGCGAAACTCTACGCCGCAGGAGTGCTCGGTGTTCATATCGCAAGGAAGCGGGGTTAAATTTGCCCCCACGTCCTCTGCGCTCAAAAAGTCCTCTTGCGCTTGCGGTTTAAAAAACAGATACGCCGAGGTACCTAAAACACCGACTAGCAGGACTAAAATAATGAGAAATTTTTTCATTAATGCTTATGATGTCCGCCGTGATCGTGTCCGTGTTCGCCGTCTTTTTTAGCTACGACCGACTTTGCGACGAT
>CAURKE010000103.1:0-4253 GCA_963525055.1 uncultured Campylobacter sp.
TTTGCCCCGAGGCGACCTTTTACGACCTTGACTTGCCGGACGTCATAGCCCTTCGCGACAAGCTCGTGCCAAAGGCGCTGCAAAACTACAGCCTAGCGTGCTCGATGTTAGAGACTGCGTGGATGGATGAGCTGGCCGCAAAGCACGCGGGAGAGGAGTTTGTTTTCGTGCTAGAAGGCGTGTCGATGTTTTTTGAAAAGCCGATTTTTCGGGAGTTTTTCTTAAATTTGGCGGCGCGATTTAGCGGGCTGGTGCTGGTCGATCTACTCAACGACTTCGCGACAAAAATGAATACACGCAAACACGACACGCTAAAATTTATGAAAGAGGAGGTAAAAATCAAGATGGGTATCGCGGGCGCGGACGAGGTCGAGGCGTGGGATAAAGAGCGCATAAAGTGCCTGGAAATCGGCACGATGATGAATATGTATAAGCATCGCTGGGGGTTAGTTGGACGCGTGATGAGCTGGATAAAACCGTTTCGCGAGGCGTGCAGGATGTTTGTTTTCGCTCTGGGTAAGCGCGGGTAAATTTGCTCAAATTTAGGCTAAATTTGGCGGCAAATTTGACTGATCTGCGTCCTGACCCGCACCTTTATGACGCTAAAACGCTATGCGCGCTAAATTTGACGCCGCCGCAAAACGCGATCAAGCTCAAATATAAGTTTGCGCTTATTAAATTTTAGCTATAATCCAGGCTTCATAGATGGGTGTCCGAGCGGTTGAAGGAGCACGCCTGGAACGCGTGTAAAGTGCAAGCTTTCGAGGGTTCGAATCCCTTCCCATCTGCCATAATCTTATAAAACTTAACCCAAAAATTTTCCGCAAATTTAAAAATCAAGAACAAAAAATGATAAAGATAAAACATATAAACGAAGATGATTACGCGCGGATTTTCGTATTCGGCGATCTGCACGGCAGTCTCGGGCTTTTTAATCTGATGCTTAAAAAGATAAATTTGAGCAAAAAAGATCTGATAATCATCCTGGGCGACAGCTGCGACCGCGGCGAGGATACGATCGGACTTTATAAAAGATACGCCGAGCTTATTAGAAACGGATACGCACTGATCCACGTGCTAGGAAATCACGAAAAAATGATGATGGACGGGTATTTCGGCGGCGACGCGCTAGATCATCAAATTTGGCTCAGAAACGGCGGCGACAAAACCAAAAGGTCGATCTACAAGCGAAATTTAAACAGTTTCGCACTCTCGTGGCTCAAGGATTTTATCAACGATATGCCCCACGTAGTAAGCTCGGAGCAAAGCATATTCGTCCACGCATCCTTTGACGGCGACAAAAGCGAGGAGGAGCAGGACGAGGACTACGTGCTGTGGAGCATAGAGCCCTTTTGGGAGAGCAATAATACGGGCAAGAGGATATTTCACGGGCATATCGCAAGCGAAGAAAATAGGATAACCAGGCGCGCGAATAACGTCTTGTCTATGGACGTGGGAGCCGTATTTTTTAAAAGGCTAGAGATAATGGAGATAAAAAGCGGCGAGAAATTTGAAGTGAGTTTAAGGGAGCAAAAATGATTTATTTTACCTCCGATTTGCATTTCGGACATGGTAATATCATAAAATTTCATCCGTGCTTTAGGCCTTTTTCTAGCGTGGAGGCGATGGATAGAGCGCTCATTCGTCTCTGGAACGAGAGAGTAAATCCCTGCGACACGGTCTATAACATAGGCGACCTAAGCTTTCACAAGGATATGGGGACCAATATATCCATATTTAGCAAACTAAACGGCAAGCACGTCCTAGTGCTAGGCAATCACGACGAAGCGATAAAAAAGCACAAAGATGAGCTACTAGCTATGAAAAAACAAGACGGCAACGCGCTGTTTGAGGAAATTTGCGAATACAAAGAGATAACGGTGCAGCACGGGCAGGATAATTTTCGCCTCGTGCTCTTTCACTATCCGTTAGCCGAGTAGAACGCAGGCTACCACGGCGCAATCCAGCTCTACGGTCATATCCACGCAAATATCGCAAATATAAAAGGCAAGGCGCTAAACGTCGGCTACGACCTGCACGGCAAGATTTTAAGCTTTGAGGAAATTTATGATTTGGTTAAAGACCTGCCGCCTTTTGAATATAGCAAACACAGGATGTTTAGCGAAGAAGACAGCGTAGAGGGTAGAAGCGCAAGGATAAAAGAGGTTTTGGAAAAGCTAAATTTTGACCCGTCTTAGTCAAATTTACGCTTTGGATTTACAAAGCAAATTTGGGCCACAAACCTCAAATTTGGGCCCAAATTTAGCTATCTTTATAAAAACATCACAAACAAAAACACGCCCAAAATCATACGGTAGATAACAAACGGCAACATGCTGGCTCGCGCGATCAGCGCCATAAACAGCCGCACGCACAAATACGCGCTAAGGCCGCTAACCGCCGCGCCGATAGCAAGGTCGCTCCAAGGCAGCGCGTCCGGGGTTTTTAGCAGCTTTACCGCCTCCAGGCCGCCTGCTAGCACGATCACGGGGATCGAGAGCAAAAACGAGAAATTCGCGCTTGCGTTGTGGCTAAAGCCAAGCATCAGCGCCGCCGTCATCGTCACGCCAGAGCGCGAAACGCCGGGTATCAGCGCGATCGCCTGTGCTAGCCCCACGATGAGAGCGAGCTTGATCGTCATTTCGTATTCGGTTTTTAGGCCTGATTTTTTGTCCGCGACGTAGAGCGCGATACCAAAAATTATCGTCATCGCCGCGATCACGAGCCCGCTTCTAGCGTACTGCTCGATGGCGTCGTTAAACGCTAGGCCAAAAAGCCCCACCGGCACGGTCGCAAAGCCGACCGACCACACGAGCGTGCTGTCGCCGACCTTCTCGCATCGCGCGATAGACGCGACAAAATCGCGCACGAGCCCCGCAAGCCTGTCTTTAAAATAAAAAAGTATCGCCGCAAGCGTACCTACGTGAACGGCTACGTCAAAGGCTAGCCCCTGATCCGCCCAGCCAAGCAGCTTTGGCACCAGCACGAGATGCGCCGAGCTAGAGATCGGTAAAAACTCGCTAATGCCCTGAACTAGGGCCAAAACAATGATATGCGAAAGCTCCATCACGCGGCCTTTGGATTAAATTTGAGCTGATTTTGTGCGCTAAATTTGATTTTATCTTGAGCGTAAATTTGCTCGATCGCGCCTTTTTGCGCGTCAAATTTACCCGCGCCGCGAGCTAAATTTATGATGAAATTTTCGTCGGCGAATCGCCCTGTTTTTTTCCTATATCTTTGCAATATTTCCCTTTTTATAATTTTGATTTTACCGTGAGCGACGCTAAATTTTAAATTTATCCGCCCGCAAGCAAACCGCGTAAATTTGATGCGGGTCTCGCCCAGTATGAGTTCTCAAATTTGACGGATCCGACCAGTGTCAAGACCGTCAAATTTAAATCTAAATTTTACTTCGCCGACTCTTGCGCGAATTCCGCGATCTTTTCAGGCGTGAAGCCGAAGTATTCGAACAATGCGCCCGCCTTGCCGCTCTCGCCGAAACTCTTCATCGAGTATATTTCATCCGCAAATTTATACCACTCCAGCGCGCTTGCGGCTTCGACGGCGATGACCTTGGTCGCTGGATCTATAATCTGCTCTACGTACTCGCGCGGCTGCTCGCAAAGCAGGTCGAAGCACGGCGCGGAGACGACGTTCGTGCCGATGCCGCGAGCGGCTAAAATTTCAGCCGCCTTGACGCAGAGCTCCACTTCGCTACCGCTAGCTATTAGCGTGATTTTGGCGTTTTGCGCGCGTTTTAGCAGATACGCGCCATTTTCTACGCCGCCAAATTCGCCTTTTTCAAGCGGAGCTAGGCCTTGGCGGCTTAGCACGAAGGCGCTTGGAGCGCGTAAATTTAACGCCGCCTTCCAGCAAAGCGCGTTTTCGTTGCCGTCAGCCGGGCGGAAGGCGTAGAAGTTTGGCATCGAGCGAAGCGTGCTAAGCTGCTCGATAGGCTGATGCGTCGGGCCGTCCTCGCCCACGCCGATACTGTCGTGCGTAAAGACGAAAAAGTGCCTAACGCTCATCAGCGAGGCGATGCGCGCGGCCGGTTTAAGATAGTCGCTAAATATAAAAAACGTCGCGCTAAACGGCAAGAAAAGCCCGTATCTAGCGACCGCATTGTTTATCGCGGCCATGGCGTGCTCGCGGATGCCGTAGTGGATGTTGCGTCCGTTAGGGAAGTCGCCCATGCCCTTTAGCTCGGTTTTGTTTGACGGCGCCAGATCCGCGCTACCGCCGATAAAGCCGGG
>CAURKE010000104.1:0-4253 GCA_963525055.1 uncultured Campylobacter sp.
AAATCGAGCTTCTAGGCACGTCCATTTCGCTTTGGGCGCGCGAAAATTTATTCGGGCAGAGCGTGGCGTATCCGGAGAAATTTTACCGCGGCGACTACATCGAGCCTATCGCAAAAGAAGCGCTGGAGAAATTCGGCAAAGAGATATTTTACGACGAGAGTCGAAATCTCGAGCTAGCCGAGTTTGGCAAGGATAAAGTACTTGTTTTGATCAAGCAAAATCTAGCCGATGCGCAAATTTTCATCGAGAACTGGGCTAGCGAAAAGAGCTACTATGACAAGCTCCCTCTCACGCTAGAACGCCTAAAAAACGAGGGCGGCATCTATGAGAGCGAGGGTAAAATCTGGCTAAAATCAAGCGAAGTAGGCGACGAAAAAGACCGCGTCATAGTGCGCGAAGACGGTCGCGGCACGTATCTAGCCGGCGACGTGGTTTATCACGACGATAAATTTAGGCGCGGGTTTGATCGCTGTATCAACATCTGGGGCGCCGATCACCACGGCTATATCGCGCGTATGAAGGCCGCGCTGCATCTGCTTGGATACGACGAAAACCGCCTCGAGATCATACTTTCACAGATGGTGAGCCTGCTAAAAGACGGCGAAGCCTACAAGATGAGCAAGCGCGCAGGCAACGTCGTGCTGATGAGCGACGTGGTCGAGGAGATCGGCTATGAGGCGCTTAGATTTATGTTTCTTAGCAAGCGCTGCGACACGCACCTAGAGTTTGACGTGGACGAGCTAAAGCGCGAGGACAGCTCAAATCCGATATTTTATATCAACTACGCGCACGCAAGGATCAATCAAATTTTCGCAAAAGCGGGCAAAAACGCCGCCGATGTCGCGGGCGTAAAATTTGCAAATTTAAACGAAGACGGCAAAAATTTGCTGTTTGAAGCGCTCACGCTAAACGATATCTTAGTCGATAGTTTTAATACGCGCTCGATGAATAAAATTTGCGACTACCTAAAGAGCTTGGCTGCGAATTTTCATAAATTTTACAACGAAAATCGCGTCGTAGGCAGCGAGAACGAAGACGAGCTTCTAAAGCTTTTTGCTGTCGTCGCGCTCTCTATTAAAACGGCTCTAGGGCTAATGGGTATCGCCGCAAAAGACAAGATGTAAGAGTTAAATTTAGAAGCGCTTTAAGCGGCGCTTCTTGTTTAAAATAACCCCTTAACATCCATGAATCTTTCTAAAATTTCCGCCGCATTTTTCGTTATATTTTTAATAGCGATAGAGTATCTGGCCCTCACGCCAGCACAGATAAAACTCATCGAAAACAGCTGGGACAAGGCAAATCATTTCATCGCTTTCGCCGCGCTTTACGCTACTTTGCACTTTGGCTTTTCTAGGTTAAATTTGGGCGCAAAGGTCGCTATTTTGCTAGCTTACGGTATCCAGATAGAGATCATGCAGTCGTTTGTGCCAAATCGTTATTTCAGCCTGCTAGATATCGTCGCGGACGGCATCGGTATAGTTTTTGGGATCTTAGCGGCGAGAATTTTGAACGGATTTAAGGCTAGATTTTAAATTTAATACTCCAAATTCGACTAGCGCTAGCTTTTTTATATCGCGCCGTTTTGCCGAGTGTAAATTTAGCATCAAATTTGCAGGCTCAAATTTAAACTAGCCCGCGGAGTAAAGCGATAAATTTATAAATAGTCGCTAAAATGCTGCATAAAATTTAGCGACACGAGGCAAGAAAACTAAATTTCACGGACGCTGAAAAACAGCGCAATCCGCAGCTAAATTTAAGCAAAAAATCCAAAACGAAAGAGTAAAAAATGAAATGGCAAGACAGCAGACGAAGCGACAATGTCGAGGATAGGCGGCAAAACAGCGTAAACAGCATGGGCTCGCTGGGCGCACTCATACCGATTATCAGATTTTTGCTGGGCTCAAACATCGGTCGCGTGGTGCTAGTTATCGGCGCGGTCGCGTATTTTATGGGCTTTAACCCTCTCGCGCTACTTGATGGCGGCGCGAGTACTCAAAGAGCGGCATTAGATAGCCCGCAGGAGAAGGAAAAGGTCGCCTTCGTCTCTGCGGTACTGGCGCAGACCGAGGACGTGTGGAGCAAGGTGTTTAAGGCGGGCGGCGCTCAGTACAAAGAGCCTAGCTTGGTGCTTTTTAGAGACGGCGTTTCTAGTGCGTGCGGCACGGCTAGCTCGCAGATGGGGCCTTTTTACTGCCCCGCGGATAAAAAAGTCTATCTTGATCTTAGCTTTTTTGACGAGCTAGAGGCCAAATACAAGGCCGCGGGCGACTTTGCGCAGGCGTATGTGATCGCCCACGAGGTCGGGCATCACGTGCAAAATTTACTAGGCACGCTCGGTAAAATAAACGAGCTAAAATCCCGCACTAAAAGCCCGGTAGAGCAAAACGCGCTGCAAGTCAAGGTCGAGCTGCAGGCCGACTGCTATGCGGGCGTCTGGGCGCACTACATGGGGCGCTACAAGGTGCTAGAAGACGGCGACATCGAAGAGGCGCTAAACGCCGCGAGCGCGATAGGCGACGATGCGCTACAGAAAAAATACCAAGGTCGCGTGACGCCAGATTCGTTCACGCACGGCTCGTCAAAGGAGCGCATGACGTGGTTTAAAAAGGGCTTTGAGGGCGGACAGCCAAGCTCGTGCGCATTTGAGATCTAAATTTGACTTTTTAGCCCTGGACTCCGTTTGGCGAGCGTAAATTTATACTCGGCCGCATTTAGATAAAATTTGAATCCAAGTGCGGCTTTTTCGGGCGTCGTTTGGTTTGCAAATTTAAGCGTAACAAGTGATAGAATCAAAAAATGGAGTAAAAATGAAAAGAAGAGACTTCATAAAGGGCGCGGCGACTTGTGCGGCGGGGCTTGCTACGGGGCTGGATTTATTTGCCGAGCAGACTAGCAAGACCAGTGCGGTAAATTTGACGGACGGCGTAGATCTAAGCGGCGCAAAAAACATCGGCGAGAAGCTTGCCGCGATGACTCCATATCTCACGCTAAATAATAGAATTTTGATGCCGACCATCGGACTTAGTGCGGGTAAATTTGATGATTTGAAAGATAAAAATGCGCTTGAGACGGCTCTTGGGCTAGGCTACCGCCTGATCGATACGGACGGGCGTGAGGACGGAACAGCAGCTACATTTGCGGCTAGCGGCTTAGAGCGCGGACAGCTATTTGTCCAAAGCGCGCTCGAGGCTCAAAACGGCGATGAAAGCGGCATGATAAAAAGCTTTGAGCGCTCGCTAAAAAAACTAAATACCGACTACGTCGATCTACTTTTGCTGCGCACTGGGGCTGGCGATGCTAGCTCTGCGTGGCGCGTTTTGCAGCGGCTTTACCGCGAGGGGCTTGCGGCGGCGATCGGCATCTCCGACCACCTCGGAGAATTCGGGGCCGAAAATTTAGCTAAAATCGCGCAAGGTAGCGAAGTTAAGCCCGCTGTTTATCAGATGCGCTCTCGCTCCTATCTGCGGAGCTTTGCTACGCGCGGCAAGGTTACCGACCATGGCGTGCAGGTGCAGCTAATATACGAGCCCGGCGAAGAGCTAAAAGAGCCCGCGCTCGCGAAAATCGGCGAGAAATACGGTAAAACGCGGTCACAAATCATCTTACGCTGGCTTGTGCAGCACGGAGCCTGCGCGATAGTAAACGCCGGCAGTAAAGAGCGTTTGCTTGAAAATATCGATATTTTTGGCTTTGAGCTTGCAGATGAGGATAGTGAGCTAATAGCAAAGCTCTGGCGGAGCTTAGCAGGCGGACGAGACTGGTTTTAGGCGTCAAATTTGCGTGTTTTAAATTTAGAGAGCTTGGATTGATGGCAAATTTTAAGAGCGTTTTGCTGATTTACTACGTTAAATTTGCTAGCTTGAGAGACGTTAAATTTAGATAACAAACCTAAGGAAAATCAATGAAAAACTTGGACTACGAGGCGCTTAAGGCGGAGTGGCAAAAAGAGTGGAATGAAAAGGGCGAGAAATACGCCAAGGCCGTAAACGATATGGTGGCCTTTGCCGAGGTGAATGGCTGGGACGCCTACAAGGGCGAAGATCCGGTCGATGAGCGCGAGGGTATGACGCAGCTTTGCGAGGCGGTTTTTGCGCTGCTAAAGGAAGCTAACGAGCGTGGCGAAACGGAGAAGTTTAGAGCCGATTTTCCGCCCTCAAACGTCATTTTCGATAAAAAGTTGAGAAAAAAGCTAAGAGATATCGATCAAATTTGCCCTCTTGGCGGCGAGAACGTCCTTTTTATCGCCTCAAACG
>CAURKE010000105.1:0-4251 GCA_963525055.1 uncultured Campylobacter sp.
TCGAAAAGGTGCGCGACAACGCGATTGAGATGTTTGGCTCGATAAAGGGGATCGCGGGAAATGCGATAGGGGAGATAAGGACGCTGGAGCTGGGGTTTGATGCGGGCGATTTTGATTCCCCGTAAATGACGGATTTTAGAATAAAATTTTCTACACCTGCCGCAGTCACGGACGACTAGTCCGCTCCTTTGCGGGTAAGAAAAATTTATTTAAACTACGCCTATTCTGTCTGGAACACTTGTTTCATATCTTCCTAAATTTGTAAATTTAACTCTGCTAAAATTAAAAAATCTGCGACGCTTTGCTCGGCTGCAGACAAGGCCGTGTCGCTACCCTTAACTTTTATCACTACGTTTGCTACCATCGCTCTATCTAGCTTAAGACCGACTTTATCTCGCAACTGCTGATCGTTTCGCTGCAGACGACGGATTTTTAACTTCGCGCGAGGCGCTAGCTACTAGGAAGCTTTAAAATTTTAAACGCCTATTGCGCCTGGGATATCATTAGAAAATTTGATTACATAAAATAATTTACTTTATCGATAATATCGATATCGAGTTTATTTAAAAAATATTCTCTTACCTCTTTTGTATCTTTTTTTGAAACCAAAGGAACTATCTGTTTTACGGTTCTTGTTTTAATGTATAAATATCCCGGATTGCAAAATTCAAATTTTTTATTTTGAAGTATCGAAAAGAGGAGTATTGGCAAAAATCTAACAAAAATTATAGAAACGACAAAAATAATTTCTTGATAGCCAAAACCTGATAATAGAGAAATCAAACACAAAATAAAACATAAAACATTTATTCTCAATTTATAGTTTTTCTTGATAAAGCTATCATTGTTTATTTTAAAAATTTCCAATCCGCTTGATATGTTTTTAAAATATGTTATGTGCGAATTGTTGATAATAATATCATTTTCTTTTGCAAAATAGCAATACAGGGCGAACAGGCACAAAAATAAAATACTTAAAATAAAAGTTGAATTTTGATTATATAGCAAATATGTTCTACCGCCATAATATAAATCTATCAAACCTTTGTTATGCAAAATTTTTATGAAAATAGACGGAATAATGATTGCTATGATGATATAAAACAGCAAGTGCATAATTTTGTAATTTTTTATAACTATCGGCTCTTTATCATAGTCTCTGTGGCTTGAATTTTCTATTTTTTTACTTTTGCTATTTTTATTACAATTCTCAAATTTTACCATTTACAATCCTCTTGTGTTTTCAAACTGTTATTTTAGTGAAAAATCAAGTTAAATTTGATTTTGCCATAAATTTACTATTTTTGTAAATTCAAAAATTAAACTCCATCAAAAATTACAAAACTCGCAAGCTTTGCATTAACAAAAGAGTTTCGTTTTTTTTACATTTTTAAAAATTTTTTGGATCCAAATTTTACGTCTTAAAGATGCGGGTCTAGGCGAGTAAAATTTTTCAAATTTAGCCTCAAATTTAGCTCGCATCGACCTGAATTTTATATTTACCGCAACGGGTGCAGCGAAACAGATAGCCCGCCATATCGCCTCCTGCGACGAGGCAGTCACGCACATCCTCTACCGCAAATTCGCCGCGCAGGGCGTACTCCTCAAAGACTTCGTCGGCAATACCCATCTCCTCTAACTTCTTCGTGCCTACGTCCCCCAAAAACTCGCAGTAATCGTCGCAGCAAGCAAGCCAATGCGCCCCCTGCCAGCTAAAATACCCCGGCGTCCTGGATGAAGCTAGCGTCAAATTTCGCCGCAGCCGCGCCGCTAGCGATGCAGTGCGGGCAGAGGTATTTCACGTCCGCCGTGCAGTAAATGCTACAGCGATAATAAACGCCCGTCGCCTGCTAGCAGCACTCGCAAACCACGCTTGCATCCTATTTAAACACGTCCGTTTTGAAGAGGTCGGGGTGGTAGCGAAAATGAGGCAGGCTTTTTAGCTTTTTGCTTTGGCGCGCCGCCTCGCTCGCAGTCTTGGGACGCTTTATCGCTCCCGCGTCGCCGTCTGCGCCGTACTGCTTCAGATAACCGAGCTTTTTGAGCTGTTTTCTATCCTTCGGATCGCAAATTTTGCCGAGTAGCTCGCAGGCGCTCTTTTTTAGCCCAAGTATCTCGTAAACGTCCACCAGCACGAGCTTTGCCTCTTTTTCGCCGCATTTTTCTAGCTCGTCTTTGAACTCGTATAGCGCCGTAACGCTCGCCACTCCGCCGTCCGTGTCCCAAAACGCCTTTTGAAGCGCGATATATTTTTCTCTAAGCTTATCCATTTTTCTCCCTCAAATTTGCGGTTGCGGGCGGTACTATTTTTAAATTTTACCGAGCAGACCTGCTATTTTTGGATCAAATTTTACTCCGCGCAGATTGCTTTGAGCTTTGCTAAATCCAAAATCAAACTATGCGAAAACGCGTCTATCACGACGCCTGTGTATTTGCCTTCGGCGCTATCTAACATCGCGGCATAGTCCTTTAGGCGCAGATTTATCGCCTCCTGCTCGGCGTCGTTTCGCCACTTCATCATCTCGGCTCTGCTTGAAAACGCCGGGAAATAGCTAAGCCCGCTCTCCTCGTCTTCTAGCAGGACAAATTTGATATTCGAGCCCTCTTCTTCATAGACTGCGCCGCCGTCCGGCTTTGCGAGAACTTGATTTATGAGTACCGGCGCCAAAAACTCGGCCTTTTTTAGCGCTGCGATTAGCGCCTTTTCGCTCTGCTTGCTGCCGTCTAACAAAAACGCATCTATGAAATCGTTTAAATTTTCGTTCATCTTTCGCCTTGGATTAAATTTGGCGTATTATACATTTTTGCGTTTTTAAATCAAATTTAGCATTAAATAAGCTTTGCATTGCTATAATCACAGCCTTACTTCAACTAGCGGGTTCATAGCTCAGTTGGTTAGAGCATCCGGCTCATAACCGGATGGTCCCAGGTTCGAGTCCTGGTGAACCCACCATCTATTCATATTAAATTATCTCAAATTTTAAAAGCCATTTTGTCGTTAGATTTACTCTAAAGTAATTATCGTAAGTTAAATTTAATCCGTTAAATTTGAGCCGATTTTTAAAATTTGCGGTCAAATTTGACGTCAAAATCAAGCAAAGGCGAAATCTAATTCGCCTATTTTTTGGTTTGTTTTAGTAGGTTCATCTTCATCTCGTAGTAGCCCACGCTCATATCGACGTAGTGTTTGTGCGGGTTTTCAAAGCGCTGCTCCTCCTGCCAAATTTCATTTTCGAGCTGCTCTTTTACGTACTCTCTGATTTGCACTAAATTTACCTTCTCGCTCACGCGCTTGCCGTCTTTTACGACTAGATTTTGTAACTGCCGCGCCGTGCAACCCTCAAAATACAGCTCCTTCCACGGCTTTTGGGGATCTATATAGCGGTACGGTTTGGATAGATTGGGCGTTTCGTCCGCGTTTGCGATGAGGTCGGCTATGGCTTGGCCGTTTTGGTAGATGCGCCAGACCTTTTTTATGCCGGGATTGGTCATCTTTTCTACCGCTTCGGATAGCTTGATACGGGGGCTAAATTTGCCGCCGTTTTCGACCGCGACTAGCTTATAAACCCCGCTAAAAATCGGATCGCTTTTGGAGGTTATCAGCCGTTCGCCCACGCCAAAGCCGTCTATCTGCCCGCCTTGAGCCAGGATCGAGGCGATTGTGTATTCATCTAGGCTGTTTGAGACCGTGATCTTGCAGCCCTGCAGCCCTGCGTCATCTAGCATCGCGCGCGTTTTTTTAGATAGATACGCCAGGTCGCCGGAGTCTAGCCTGACCGCTTTTAGGCGCTTGCCTAGCGGTTCTAGCACCTCTTTTGCCGTTTTTATCGCGTTTGGCACGCCGCTATGCAGCACGTCGTAGGTATCTACGAGTAGCGAAGCGGAGTCGGGATAGAGCAGGGCGTAGCGCTTAAAGGCTTCAAATTCGTCGCCGAAATACATAACCCAGCTGTGCGCCATCGTGCCCGTCGTCGGTATACCGAAAGCCTTAGCCGCCAGCACCGTAGCCGTACCGTCCGCGCCGCCGATGTAGGCCGCTCTGGCGCCGTAGATCGCGGCGTCTAGGTTGTGCGCGCGCCTAGCGCCGAAGTCAAACACGCTCCTGCCGTCCGCGGCCTTTACGATGCGCCTAGCCTTGGTCGCGATGAGGCTTTGGTGGTTTATCTGCGATAAGATCGCGGTTTCTATGAGCTGCGCGTCGATAGGTGAGGCTACGACGGTCATAAAAGGCTCTTGCGGATAGATGATCGT
>CAURKE010000106.1:0-4171 GCA_963525055.1 uncultured Campylobacter sp.
AGCTTGTCCTTCGGCGCATAAGGGTAGTAAGGAAACTGATCTTTCATCGTCTCAGGAGTCCTAAACGGCTTAATCCAGCCTACGCTCTTTAGCTTTTCGTAGGTGATATTTTGCTTTTTGGCAAATTCCGTATCCAAAAACCTCCTGCAAACCGTCTCGCTATCCCAATCAAAGCACTCCTCTTTATATCCCATCGCCTTGGCTAGAGCGTTAAAAAATTCCAAATTCGTCTTGGCTTCGCCCAGCGGCTTGACGCTTTGGGCGTTGTAGCAGACGTAGCCCGAAATTTGATCGTTTTGAATATCTTCGCTCTCCATAAAGGTAACGCCCGGCAATACGTAGTCAGCGTAATCGCAGGTGTCGGTATCGTAAGGATCGATGACTACCAAGAAAAAATCGTCGTCCATCACGCGTTTTTTGATTAAATTCGTATTGGGCGCCGTTACCATCAAATTTGAGTTATAGTTGATACAGGCTCGAATTACCGTATTTATCGGCTTACCTAGATAGGTCGGATTTTCCTTTTGGATACCTTTGCCAAATTCTATATAGCTTATTTGCTGGCGCTCTATCTTTTTGCCTTCCGCGTCTTTCGGCGAAAGATCTGGCATGCAGTTATCGAAGTTAAAGCAGCCCTTTACGTGCACGTAAGCCCAGAATAATCCGCCGCCAAGTTTTGTAAGGCAACCCGTAAGTACCGGCAAGAAAGTAACCGCTCGCACGAGCCTTGCGCCGTTAAAGTGCCTTTGCCCGCCGTCGCCGTGCATAATGGCGGGCGCTTTAGCATGAGCGTATTCTCGCGCAAAAACCTTGATCTGATCGACGCTTGTGCCGCACATATCGCTTAGCTCGCCATAGGTGTAGAGGCTACACTCTTTAACCAGCTCGTCAAAGCCCATCGTATATTTTTCTACAAATTCGTGATCGTAGAGATCCTCCTCTATCAGCACCTTACACACCGCTAGACAAAACGCAGGATCACTTGAAGGCTTTAGTTGGATAAACATATCGGCTTGGTTTGCGAGCGGAATTCTGATCGTATTTATGACGATGATCTTGCCACCTCGTTTTTTGACGCGGTGGGCAAATCTAATCCAGTGCACCGCCGTATAGGCTTCGTTTGAGCCCCAGCTGATATACATATCGCTCTCATCAACTTCCAGCGCGTCTTTTGAAAAGTCCGTGCCGATGACGCTCGGCGTGCCCGCATAGCGCGGCCAGTCGCATGGATTGCGCACAAGCCTCGTAGCGCCGTATTTTTCAAAGAAATTTCCAGACGAAATAGTCTTTGAGATATGCCCTTCGTTGCCCGAATAGACAAATTCCGTCAGTGCCTCGCCGCCGTATTTTGCCTTGATCTCGGTAAGCTTGGCGGCTATCTCTTTTAGCGCTTGATCCCAGCTGATGCGCTCCCATTTACCCTCGCACTTTTTACCGACGCGCTTCATCGGATACATTATACGATCGGCGTTGTATAGGTGCATCGCGTAGGTATGTCCTTTGACGCAGACCGTGCCTTGCGTTAGAGGGTGCTTCGGATCGCCTTTGATGCTAACCATCTTGCCGTCTTTGATCTCTGCAATCATCGAACAGGCGTCGCGGCAGTTTCTAGGACAGGTGAGGTAGTGATACTCTACGCCCTGCTCGTTTTTATAGGATTTCGGTTTAAAATCCACCTCAAACTGCTCCATACCAAATAGGCTTGGAGAGGCTCCCGCCGTAGCCAGAGCCGCTCCCGCGCCTTTTAAGAAAGAACGTCTTTGCATCTCTTCTCCTTAAATTTGGGCTTTATTTCATATCGTATATGAAAACTTTATTTTCTTTGCCTTCGCGCGAAAAAACATAAAATTTGCCGTCCTTCACAGCAAGCGCCCTTGCGTTTGCCGCCCCGCTAAAGCTATACGCATCCTCGATAGCGTGAGTTTGCAAATTTAGCTTTAAAATGGTCGAGAAATTTTTACTCAAAAGATAAACGGCGTCAGGCTGGGCGTCGATGCCCGTGACGTAGTATTCGCCTAGGCTCCTACTCTCTTTTAGCTTTAAATTTGAGCCGATTTGCGGAATAAATTCCTCCAAAATCATCTTATCGTCGCCGTCAAACACCGCCACGCTCCAATAATCCCTCACGTCGTTAGGCACGGACGCAACGATAAATTTATTCGCAGCCGCGTCGTAATCCCAGCCGAGGATATATTGCTGCTTCGCTCGAAGCGTGGAGAAGCGCCCTTTGTTACCGAGATCGTTTAGCTTCCATTTGTCCCAGCCCTCGCTCAAGTGCCTCCACTGGCTGTTTTGCTCCTCTGCACTAAGCCCGTCCGCAGGCTCATAAAATACGAAGGTTTTATTAAAGCTTATTATGCCGAGCTCGTTTTTATACCACGTCGCACCTACGGTCGCCTCCATCTCCATTATAAAGTGGCGATCGTGCTTGCCGTATCTAAGCGGCTTTAAATTTTCGTCCGCAACGTAAAATTCGTTATTTTTAGAAACCAGCGCAAACTGCTTTTTATCTGCATCGTAGTCCGCTCCCGTAATCGGCGCGTCGTTTTGTAAGCTTAAGCTCACTTCCGCACTCGGCGCACCGAGCTCCTTCATGCCAAGAAGCGCGCCCGCTTTGCTATCAAGATTAAACTCAAACCCAAACGCCAGAGCCGCTAGTGCCGTAAAAATCATCAGCTTTTTCATCTTTTTGCTCCTTAGTTTGGCAGATCCGGAAGCTCCGGATTCCAATCAAATCTAAAATCAAGCGCGCTTTGCCAGTGATCTTTCTCCCAAAACCATTTTGCAGGATCAAGACTTAGTCTAGCCGGCGTGCTAGAGCCCAGATACGGCGGCGGACCCGAGACGATGAAAGCCTGCGCGCAGTTTGCGGCTATGATGACGATGAAGATTAAATTTGCGATCTTGCCGAGAGGCAGATAGTGCAAAAACTCGCCGTACTCGCCGCTCGCGCTCTTTTTCATTATCTCGCCCAAATTTTTGCTACATAAAAATATGACCGCCAAAAATGCTATCACGCAAAAATCTACGACGATGACCCAAAGCTGCGTGTGTGCGCCTAAAATTTCAAGTCCGAAGCCCTGCTTTATGTCGAGGTAGCCGCCGAATGTCCCGTCAAGGCTATAATGGATAAAGCCGTTGAACATTCCCCAGCAAGCCATTAGTAAAAGCGCCGCGACGCAACCGGGTCTTAAGCCGTATCTAAGGATAAAAAGCGCGATAAGGCTGATGGCTATCATCGTGATCCTCTCCGACCAACACATCACGCACGGGCTATCTCCCATGCCAAAACCCAGTATCAAACAGGCTATACCGACCGGGAGCGCCACGAGGGCGATGATGGCTAGCGACATTAGGTTAAAAAATCCTCGCTCAGCGGCGGGAATTTGATTTTGTTCTAAATTTTGCATATCGTCCTCCTAAAAGTTGCCTACCGGCACGACGACCCATAAATTTACGTAAAACTCGAGCGCGATCAGTATCACGCAGCCTACCGCCGCGCAGCCCGTAGCTAAATTTTTCCTCTGCGGCTTAAAATACAGTATAAGTCCGCTGATCAAAAATAGCGTCAAAATAAGAAATTCCATTTCAAACCGTCCTTTCTTAATAAATTTGATATATTAAGCATGCTATATCTGAAATAAATTCTATAATTTCATTTATTAAATTAAAATTAAAATATATATTTTTTTGCTCATTTTTTTATTTTTTTTCTATATTATCCATATAAAAATATATATTTAGATGTTTTTTTGTTTTATATAAGTTATTCATAAGAAATTAGATATTATTTATCCTATTTGGTTTATTCCTAATACTTCTGAATCCTTAAATATAAATTTTAAATTAGCTTAAACAAAGTTAGGGTAAAATTTAAACAAGCAAAAAATAAAGGGGTAAAGATGGAAAATATATTTCTAGAATCTTATGACGTCTTTAAAGTATGCAAAAACTCTGTCAAGCAAAAAATTTATGAAGAATTTTTAGAAAGCAATAAAAGATACTCCATAACGCGCTGTTACTATGTCATAGTTGTAGATAATACATTTTTGACCTACTCGCATTTGATGATTTATGAGGAGCTGCTTTATCTTCTGTATTCGCAGAACAAGCTAAAAAACGGCGATTTTTCGCTGACACTTAAAAAATCGGAGCTCGCGAAAAAATTTAA
>CAURKE010000107.1:0-4168 GCA_963525055.1 uncultured Campylobacter sp.
CTGGCATCCACAGCGGCGACAGCGCGTGCATATTGCCTCCGCTAAATTTGACCGCAAAGATGATCGAAAAGGTAGAAAATCAAACCCGCGATATCGCGCTAAATTTAGGTGTCGTGGGACTAATGAACATCCAGTTTGCCATCTACGAAAACGAACTTTTCATGATCGAGGTAAACCCGCGCGCTAGCCGCACGGTGCCGTTTGTTAGCAAGGCCACCGGCGTGCCGATGGCAAAGGTCGCTACGCGCGTTATGTGGCAGGGAGATTTACGCGAGGCGCTTAAATTTTACGATAACTACGGCGCGGTTTACGAGGAGCGCGGCATACTCAAGCCTCGCGTGAAAAATCACGTCTGCGTCAAAGAAGCGGTCTTTCCGTTTAACAAGCTACCGGGCGCCGATCTGATCCTGGGGCCTGAGATGAAAAGTACGGGCGAGGTCATGGGTATATCCGAGGGCTTTGCCAAGAGTTTTGCTAAAAGCCAAATCGCCGCAAGCAACTCGCTGCCTACAAGCGGGCTAGTCTTTTTGACTCTTGCCGATGCGGACAAAAAATACGCCGCAAATTTGGCGCGCGAGCTCATAAACCTCGGCTTTAAAATCATCGCCACGGGCGGAACGTATAAAATTTTAAACGAAGCAGGCGTAGAGAGCGAGTTCGTCTATAAGATCAGCGAAGGCCGCCCAAACGTCGAGGATAGGCTCAAAAACGGCGACATCGCGCTTGTAATCAACACCAGCGACAGCAAGTCAAACAGCGAGGACGGCAAGAAAATCAGGCAAAATATCATGCGATTTAAGATCCCGTATTTCACGACGATGTCGGCGGCCTTGGCGGCGGCTAAATCGCTAAAAAGCGTGCAAGACGGCAGCGCGCTGGAAGTAAAAAGCTTGCAGGAGTATCTGGGCGGCGAGTAAGCGTGTGCCGGCAAATTTAAACGTCAAATTTGCCTTTGCGCTCAGTTTTTGCGTTAAATAAAAGCTTAAATTTAGCTCTCTAATTTCACGGCTGGAATTCGTTTTAGATGAGATTAAATTTTACTTCTAGCGTTTTGGGCGATGCGAAATAGTAAAATTTCAGATAAATTTTACCCAGCAAAAAGGAGCGAAAATGTTTGATTTTAAAAAAGAGTTTAAAGAGCTTTATGCGCCAAAGCAGACGCCGCAAATTTTAACCGTCCCGCCCTCAAATTTCGTTTGTATCCGCGGCGAAGGCGATCCAAACGAGCCAGGCGGTGCATATCAGCGCGCGATAGAGGTACTTTACGCCGTGAGTTACGCGCTAAAAATGAGTTACAAAACCGATTATAAAATAGATGGCTTTTTTGAATACGTCGTGCCGCCGCTAGAGGGATTTTGGCGGCAAAGCGGCTCGGCTTGCGGCGAGGCAGACTACGCTAGAAAGAGCGATTTTAGCTGGATTAGCGCGATTAGACTGCCCGATTTTATCGCGCGAGAAAATTTCGACTGGGCGGTACGGCAGGCTGCTTCAAAAAAGAGGCTAGACTGCGGTATGGCGGAGTTTTTAAGGATAGACGAAGGCCTTTGCGCGCAAATTTTACACATAGGTAGCTTTGACGACGAGCCAGAGAGCGTTGCTAAAATAGACGAGTTTATCGCCGCAAACGGCTATGCAAAGGACTTTGGCGAGCAAAGGACGCATCATGAAATCTACATAAGCGACCCCAGAAAAATAGACCCTCAAAAATGCAAAACGATAATTAGACTGCCGATTAGAAAAATTTAGCGGACGATTGCGACAAGTGCAAAAATAAATGGAAAATAATGAAAGAATTTGAAGTAGAGATTATCGAAACTTCGGCGAGAAGAGTCGTTATTAAAGCAAGAAATAAAGAAGAAGCGTGTAAGATCGCCCGAGCGGCTTACGAAAACAGCGAAATCGTTTTGGGTGCGGAAGATTTTGTCTGCGTAGACTTTAAAGCAGTGAACGTGAGTGAGTCAAAAAACTAAAATTTAGGGGTTTTATGGAGCAAAATTTGGTAAATTTCGATGACTTTTTACGCTCACTTAGAAAAACAAATGCAAGCCTTGACTACTTTACCGACTTTGAAAAATGCGGCAAAAATCTAAAAGCCGTTTCTATCAAGCTCCACACGCTTGATTTTTTACTCGGTTCAAAGGATTTGAAAACAGATATTTTCACTTTTAAGATACTCTGAAATCGTTCGTGCGAAATTTACGCCTCCGCGATTTTTTCGCGCATTTGTATCGAGTCCAACTTCCACGCCAAATACGTAATCGTGCAAATTTTTAACCTTTCCGTCCGTAAAAATTTTATCTAGTCCGCTTTCTTGGCAAAACTCATAAATTTTTTCGGGACTTTTAAAATACGTTCCGAGTTTCGTTAGCTCACCGCTAGTCGCTATCACGTCCGTGTTTTTATCGCGAACGGCAATGAGTAAATTTAACACATCGAAACACCATTTGTTTTGCCCGAAAAGAGTGAAAATATCTGCTTTCAAGCCGAGGTCAGCAGTAGGAATTTTGCTCTAAATTTAGGAAGCGATCAAAAGATTTTCGATTTCGTCATTAGCGCAGGCGGCGTAACATATCTGATCGAGGCGAATTTTTACGGCACGGGCGGCTCGAAGCTAAATGAAGTCGCAAGGTCTTATATCGAAATAGCACAAAAGATCGCGCTTTGTGGCGGATTTAAATTTATCTGGATAACCGACGGACAGGGGTGGCTGGCGGCTAAAAACAAACTGGAAGAAGCCTACAAAAGCGTTAAAATTTATAATCTCGCCACGCTTTATTACTTTATAAAAGAGCTTAAAAATGTTTAAGTTAGCCGATGATTTTAAGCTTTTTAAAGGCGATTGCTTCAATATTTTGCCTAAATTTAAAGGCGAGTTTGACCTCATTTTTGCCGATCCGCCCTATTTTCTCTCAAACGACGGACTCAGTATTCAAAACGGGCAAATCGTAAGCGTAAACAAGGGCGAGTGGGACAAAAGCTACGGTATCGACGAGATAGATAAATTTAATCTCGAATGGCTTGCGCTCGCCAAAGATGCACTCGCAAACAACGGCAGCGTAATGATAAGCGGGACGTATCACAATATATTTTCGATCGGTCGGGCGCTGCAAAAGCTGGACTATAAAATCCTAAACGTCATCACGTGGGCGAAGACCAATCCGCCGCCGAATTTTAGCTGCCGCTATCTCACGCACGGCTCGGAGCAGATCATCTGGGCAAGAAAAAGTGAGAAATTTAAGCATATTTTCAACTATGAGCTAATGAAAAAGCTAAATAACGACAAGCAGATGCGTGACGTGTGGAACTTGCCCGCGATCGCGCCGTGGGAGAAGGCGTGTGGCAAGCATCCGACGCAAAAACCGCTACTGCTTTTGGTGCGGTTAATTTTAATGGCGAGCACTCAAAATAGCGTCGTTTGTGATCCTTTTGCAGGCTCTGCGACGACCGGCATAGCTGCGAATTTACTAGGACGAAAATTCGTAGGTATCGAAAAAGAGGACGAGTTTATAGATATCGCCGTAAAACGCAAACGCGAGCTGGACGCGAATTTCGCCAAATTTAGGCGAAAGATTGCAGATTTGCGACTATTAGAACAAGAGAGTTTGAAGTTTTAAAATTTAAGCATTGAATTTTAGTGCGCTTTTTGCTTCGCAAATTTGTAACCCGCAAAAGAAATATACGTTGCTAGTTTTAAAATTTTAAGCTTCGCAGGCTATTTGTTATTCGCCGCGTTTGCTACCGTCTTTTTCACTCCGCTAAAGCAGCTTGCGAGCAAGAGGAAACTCCAAGCTGTGGCTTGAGCCGATTCTTAAAAAGCTGCGAATGTAAGGCATGAAGTAAGGACGGGAGTTTGCGTGCGATTAAATTTAAAACCGCCTCATCAGCCATGCGATATTTTCACTCATCTTGTCGCGTTCAAAATTTACAATACAACTTCGAAGATTATTTTGCAATGCCCTCCTTATCCATCCGCTCAAATTTAAAATTCTCGCCGATTTCGTCAAAATTTAGCCGCCGCATATTACGCCCGGACGCGTCCAAATTTAAATCTTTGTCAATTTTTGCTGCATTTGCCTAAATTTAATTTTGCCTACCTTGCTCATCGCGCCGCGCCCAAACCCCAAATTTAACCCCAGCTTAAGCATAAGCTTGTATACTTTGGCTTTAA
>CAURKE010000108.1:0-4168 GCA_963525055.1 uncultured Campylobacter sp.
TGATTAACGGCTCGGTATCAAAATATAGCTCCCTAGCCTCAGGCGCAAACATCGCATGCACGCCCAGCTCCTCGCAAATTTTAGCGTCGTTTTGTTCGTTTTTCGGATAATCTTCAAAGTCCTCGCCTGCTAAAAACTGCGCCGGGTTTACGAAGGTCGAAACGATCGCGGTTTTGTTTTCTGCTACGCACTTTTCTATGAGGCTAGCGTGTCCGTCGTGAAGTGCGCCCATGGTAGGTACGAAGCCGATATCTTCGGAATTTGCCGCGATAAAATCTCGCAGCTGTTCTACTGTTCTTAAAATTTGCATTCTTCTTCTTTGTGTTTAATTTTAACGCGCGATTATAGCAAATTTTATCTTTACTCTTACAAATATGTTATAATCACGCCAAAAAGCACAAAAAAGGTCTTAAAATTTGGATAATTACGAATACACGGAACTTCTAAAAACACTAAATACGAAAGTAGAAAATATCGCGGGCGTCGTAAAGCCCGAGAGTATAAAAGCTCGCCTAAAAGAGATCGAAGAGATGGAAAACGATCAAAATTTCTGGCAAGACATCGCAAAAGCTGGCGCAATCGGCAAGGAAAAAACGAAAATTTCAAATATCTTAAATAACTTCCTAAACGCCAAAAGCGCCGTAGATGATGCAAAGGATCTATACGAGCTGGCAAACTCTGAAAACGACGAAGAGACGATAAATTCGCTCTTTGCCGAGGCTGGCGAGTTAGAGGATAAGATAGTAAATTTAGAGATTTCTATGCTGCTTAGCGGCGAGGACGACGGCAAAAACGCCATCGTCACCATCCACCCGGGCGCGGGCGGTACGGAGAGCAACGACTGGGCTAGCATGCTATACCGCATGTATCTGCGCTTTTGCGAGCGCGAGGGCTTTAAGGTAGAAACCCTGGACTTCCAAGAGGGCGAAGAAGCAGGATTAAAAGACGTGAGTTTTATCGTTAAAGGCGTAAACGCCTACGGCTATCTAAAGGCCGAAAACGGCATCCACCGCCTAGTACGAACCAGTCCGTTTGATAGCGCGGGTCGCCGACACACTAGCTTTACCAGCGTGATGGTAAGCCCCGAGATCGATGACGACATCGAGATAGAAATCGACGAAAAAGACCTAAAAATCGATACCTACCGCGCTGGCGGAGCTGGCGGCCAGCACGTAAATAAAACCGAGTCCGCCGTGCGCATCACTCACGCTCCTACGGGCATCGTCGTGCAGTGTCAAAACGACCGCAGCCAGCACAAAAACAAAGCCACCGCGATGAAAATGCTAAAATCGCGCCTGTATGAGCTAGAGCTAATGAAACAGCAAGAAGCCGCCGGCAGTATCGAAAAAAGCGAGATCGGTTGGGGCCATCAGATCCGCTCATACGTGCTTTTCCCGTATCAGCAGGTTAAAGACAACCGTAGCGGCGAGGCGTATAGTCAAACCGACGCGATACTAGACGGCGACATAAAAAAGCTCATCGAGGGCGTTTTGGTAAGTCAAAAAAGCATAAACTAGAAAGGAAAAATATGGAAATTTCAGCTCTTTTAAACCAACTAGGCTATAACGAAAACGACGCGACCACCGCGCAGGTTAAGCGCATCCTAAACAACTGCGACGGGCTAAATTTAAGCAGTATCATCACGCTAAACGACCATCTAAAGCCGCTTGGTAGCTTCGTCGCGATGAGCGGCAGCGAGGACGTGTTTAAGATAAAAAACGCGGGCAAAACACCTGACGCGCAAAACGACGCGCTAAACGTGATCGAAAACTGGGCTGAAAAAAACAAAATAAGCATAAAAAGAGTAAACGAAAATACTCACTACATACTAGGTAAAACCATATGACAAACTACGATATCATAATCATCGGCTTTGGCAAGGCCGGCAAAACTCTCGCCGTAAAAGCCGTAAATTTAGGCAAAAAGGTCGCCGTAATCGAAAAATCGGCGCAGATGTACGGTGGCACGTGCATAAACGTCGGCTGCATCCCGACTAAAAAGCTAGTAAATTTGAGCAAAGAGGCAAAATACGTCAACAATAACGTCGCAGGCGAGTATTTCACGCTTAGCGTCGAAAAGAAAGACAAGCTAATCTCCGCGCTTAGAGCCAAAAATTTCGCGATGCTTGATAGTAATGAAAATATCGACGTGATAAACGGCACGGCTAAATTTATAGATAAAAATAGCGTCGAAGTCGCGGCGGCAGACGGCTCAAAAAGTGTGCTTAACGCGCCAATTATCGTTATAAATACGGGCTCGATTAATGAAAAACCAAACTTTGAGGTTAGTTCAAATTTAGCTTACGACAGCACTGGGATTTTAAATCTAAAAACGCTTCCAAAACGCCTAGTAGTCGTGGGCGGCGGGTACATCGGACTTGAGTTTGCCTCGATGTTTGCCGAGTTTGGCTCAAAAGTCACTATCGTAGCTCGCTCGGGCGTACTAAAAAACGAGGACGATGACGTGAGAGATAGCGTAAAAACGCTACTACAAACGCAGGGAATCGAGATTTTAGAGGGCTGCGAAGTTAAAAATTTAAAAGACGGCACGCTAAATTTCGCCCAAAACGGCGAGGCAAAGAGCCTTGACGCGGACGCATTTTTACTAGCGACGGGGCGCGTAGCGGCGACTGCGGAGCTAAATTTGAGCGCAGCCGGCGTACAAACGGACGCCAAAGGAAACGTGCTAGTAAACGAGTTTTTACAAACCGCTCAGCCGCATATCTACGCAGTAGGCGACGTTCGCGGCGGCGAGCTTTTCACGTATACGAGCTTAGATGATTTTCGCATCGTTTTTGACAAGCTTTTTGGCGCGAGCAAACGTAGCACGCTAAACCGCTCGCCTCACGCCAGCACGCTTTTTACCGAGACTCCGCTAGCTAGCATCGGACTAAGCGAAAAACGAGCTGCGGCACAAAATTTAGACTTTAAAGTCCTAAAACTCGCGCTAGCAGCAGTCCCGGGCGCAAAGGTAGTCGGCAACGAAACGGGATTTTTAAAAGCGATCGTAGATGCAAAAAGCGGCAAAATTTTGGGCGCGGCATTTCACTGCGTTTACGCAAACGAGCTTATAAACGAGATCGCCATCGCGATGGCTCTAGGAGCGGGTGCTGATTTCTTTAAAAATCAGATTTTCACCCATCCTAGCATCAGCGAAGCGTTAAACGACCTCTTTGGACAATTTTAAAACTACGGAAAGGATAAAAAATGAGAAATTTACTTCTTGCCTTGATCGGGCTTTTGTTTGTAGGGTGCGCGGCTTCAAGCGGCGGCGGTAGCTTCTCTAGCGACAACCCGGACTATGACTTTAACAAGCGTGCCATAGGCGTGTTAAAACCGAAATGCGAAAGCGGCAACTACTCCGCGTGCAACGATCTTGCCATCAGCTACCAAAACCTGCAAGATCACAAAACAGCTATAAAATACTATGAAAGAGCGTGCGGCAACAACTACCAGCCTGCTTGCACAAACCTTGCCAACATGTATCAAACCGGCCTTGGCGTAAGCAAAGACGCAAACAAAGCCCTTGAAATCTACAACGCCTCTTGCGCAAACGGCGGCGCGTACTCTTGCTACTATCTAGGCGAGTTTTACCGCTCAAACGCCGACGGTAAGGAGCCCGACTACGCAAACGCTATGTCAGCCTACGATAGAGGCTGCAAACTAGGCGACGTGCCGTGCTGCACGAATACAGCGGTACTATACGAGCACGGACTAGGCGTAGCGCAGGACGAGTCAAAAGCTAGAAGCATCTACCGCTCGGCGTGCTTTAGCGGCGATACGTCCGCATGCGACAACCTAAAAAGAATGGGCAGAAAACGCTAATAAAAACATCAAATTTAACGCCTTTAAATTCGGCGTTAATCTACTACGGCGAGTCAAATCAGGTTCGCCTTTTTAAATTTAAAAGTGGCAAATTTTAGATCAAATTTGCCTCCGATTTTTATCTCCCAAAAACTTTCAAATTTTATTTAAACTAATCAAATTTTAAAACATTGGTCTGTTTTTGTATAAAATAGCTTAAATTTAAAGTGAATTTATTTAAAACACGGCCCGCCTATTTGTTATTGACAATAAATACCATAATCTGATATAATTGTCACGCAAATTTTACTAAGAAGGCATTAAATGGAATTTCTCAAACACAACGTCGATTACGTTATCATCGG
>CAURKE010000109.1:0-4154 GCA_963525055.1 uncultured Campylobacter sp.
CTCAAAAGGCTAGCTTTTTTGTTTTATGGTTTCATACGCCTCATTTATCTCTTGCAACTTACGCGTACTCTTTTCTATCATCTCCTCGCTCTCGCCGCGCCCCATAAGGATATCGGGATGATATTTTTTCACGAGTTCTCGGTAGCGCTTTTTTACCTCGTCAAACGGCGCGCCCTCTTTTAGCCCAAGCACTGCATACGGGCTTTTCGTGCGCATTTCGTAAGGATTTCGCCGCGTCTGCCTTTGATCATAAAATGCCTCAAACCTCGCCAGTATCGCCTTAAAAATGCTCTCGTCAAGCCCGAATCCTGAGGCGATCTGCTCGATGATATTACGCTCGCTTTTGCTAAATTCGCCGTCTATATAGGCTAAATTTAACAAAAACGATATCTTCGCGGCCGCGGCGTCTTGGCTAAGACGGAAGCGATCTCTGTACTGCCGCGCGATAAAATAGGCGTTATGCACCGTCTCTTTTTCGCGGTTATAGATCTGCTTTAGCTCCGCTCTCATCGCCGCATCGTTGCCAAGCCTTAGCGTGATGTCATCGAGCGTCTCGCTGATGAGGCGAGCTTCTAGTTCATTTACCCTGCCGTCGCTTTTGGCGACTTTGGCGAGCAAACTAACTAGAAATTTAGCCTCTTCAAACATCGCTCTTTTTCGCAAGCCGCCTAAATTTGCGGGATTTTGGCTAAAATTTGAAACCAGATAATAAATCCCGCAAAAGATCAAAAACCAAAAAATAAAATTCAAAATATCACCATAAATGATAAATCGTATTTTTGAGTTTGCCGCCCACTAGCTCGTTTTTACGCCACGAGCTCTCGTCATTCATCACGTTCCAGCGGCGCTCGTCGGGGCGATAGAACCAGTCTTTGTCGATCTGATAATAAATCTGCTTGCCGTTTGCCTCGATGATGTTGGCGATGTTGTTGTCGTGGTAGCTGTTCTCGTCGTAGTCGGTAAACGCGCGCTGTCCCATCTCGGAGTAAAGAAGCGTGAGCTCCTGAAGCATCTCGTTTAGCTCGTTGTCCATCTTTTGCACGTGCAGTCCGATCTCCTCGGCCTCGCGGAAAAGTATCGGGTAATCATGCGCCGGATAGTCGCTGTTTAGGCGCTCGGAGATATTTTGGATCTTTGCCTCGTCGTTCATGTGGTAGCGCAAAAGCTCGCAGCAAATCTTTAGCGAGAGCGAGCTAGCGCGGTCTACTGCGCCAAAAACCAGCGGATGGATGTAGTTGTACAGCGATTTATACGGGTTTTCGTCATTGTCTTTTTCGTGCATTTTCCAGAGTTTTATCACGCGGTTTAGCTCGTCCATCGATACGCTAACGCGCTCGTTGCCGTTATCTATCGGGCTCATCGCGTGCTTTAGCGAGGTATCGACGGCGGTTAGATACGCTAGCGGCCCCATCACGATCTCGTTTGCGCCAAGCGCCATCATCGTCGCTGCCGACGCGCAGTTAGCGGGGATAAGCGCGGTTATGTTTTTGCAGTAGTTTCTAAGAGTACTGATGATGCGAAGCGCTGCGATACCGCTGCCGCCGTCGCTCTTGATAAACAAAAACGCGTTTTCTATCTTTTTACCCTTTAAAATTTCATACATCGCGCTCGCGTCGTTGCCGCAGACGCTGCCCGCGTTTGAGTTGTAGTATGTGATGAGCGTACCGCCTAGTTTAGCTTCGACTTCTTTTAATACCTGCTGCGTCTCGCTAAATAGCACCGGCGGCTTAGCTACGCTTTTTTGATCCATTCCTCTGCCCTCCTTTTGCGGCTGTTCTTCTTCTTTGTTGTTTAAAAAGTCTTTCCAAGACATCTACTTTCCTTTCAAATTTTGGTTAAATTTTCACGGTCTTTGATATCGCTTGCAAACTTTGACGCTAAAATGCCTGAGCAAACGCTGCCGAGGCAAGCTAAATTTAGCAAACGCGTCAAATTTACGCCGCTCAAATTTAGCCCGTCTAAACCCGCCTCGCCAAAATCGGCGTCAAATTTTAGTCCTCTTGGCGGATGATTGTGGCAAATTTATTAAAATAAACCTCGCTCACGTCGCTTAGCTTTTCTTCGATATCGTTTAGTTTAAATTTATCTCCACCCACGCTACCGATTTTTTCAAATTTGACGCCGTGTTTTGCGGCTAGAGATTCAAATTTAGCCTCGTCTTTTACGCCGACGATCGCGCGCGAAAAGCTCTCGTCAAATATAAAATTTGGCTTTTTAACGTCAAATTTGCACTCCGCGCCAAGTCCGCTTAGGCACGCCATTTTTGCTAGCGTTATGGCTACGCCGCCCACGCCTACACTGTTTGCAAACTCTAGCGCGCCCGATTTATTTGCCTCGATGACAAAATCCCACAGCGCACGCTCTTTTTTATAGTCCACTGCGCACAGCTCGCCGCCCACCGCGTCAAATAGCGCCTTAGCGTAAAGCGACGCGGCAAATTCGCCCTTCGTATCGCCAAGCACGCATATCGCCGTACCGGCGCGCGTAAAGACGCTCGGTAGGCTCGCGTTTGCGTCCTCGTTCACGCCCACCGTCACGATCGCGGGCGTCGGATATACGCTCACGCCCTCAGTGTCGTTATATAGGCTCACGTTGCCGCTGACGACCGGCGTATTTAGCTCGCGGCAAGCCTCTTTGATACCCTCGCAGCCCTGCGCGAACTGCCACATGACCTCCGGATTTTGCGGATTGCCGTAGTTTAGGCAGTCGGTGATAGCTAGAGGCGTCGCTCCGCTCATCGCGACCTTTCGTCCGGCCGCCGCGACCGCTCTAGCCGCGCCGATTTTGGGATCTACGAAATTCGCCCGCGGATCGCACTGCGCCGCCATCGCGATCGCCCTGCCCGTTTCTTTTACGCGGATAACCGCAGCGCCCAAAAGCCCTGGTTGTTTGATCGTGTTTGTTTGGATATTTGCGTCGTATTGATCGTAGATCAGGGACTTGTTTAGTACCTCTGGCTCGCCAAGCAGCTTCCAAAATGCGGTTTTATTATCGACGTTTTCGGGGATTTGTAAATTTTTGATTTCATCTAGGTATTTCGGATGCGCGGTCGGTCGGTCAAGCACCGGAGATGCTTCGCTAAGCGGCGCTATCGGTATCTCGCCCGCTAGCTCGCCGTGCCAATAAAGCTCCATCACGCCGCTGTCTGTGACCTCGCCGATGATCTCGGCGTCGAGGTCCCATTTTTTAAATATCTCGAGTATCTTTTGCTCGCAGCCCTTTTTGGCGCAGATGAGCATACGCTCCTGAGATTCGCTCAGCATTAGCTCGTACGGCGTCATACCCGTCTCGCGCATAGGTACGCGGTCTAGATACATCTTCATACCGCTGCCGCTGCGTCCGGCCATCTCAAAGCTGCTAGAGGTTAGCCCCGCCGCGCCCATATCCTGGATACCCACGACGTAGTCGGTCTTAAAGAGCTCCAAGCACGCCTCCATCAGCAGCTTTTCGGCAAACGGATCGCCCACCTGCACGGTCGGACGCAGAGATTTGTTCGCGTCGTTAAAGCTATCGCTCGCCATCACAGCGCCTCCGAGCCCGTCGCGGCCCGTTTTAGAGCCGACGTAGATCACGGGATTGCCGATGCCTTCGGCCCTTCCGTAAAATATCTCGTCGCTCTTGCAAAGCCCAAGCGCAAATGCGTTTACTAGGATGTTGCCGTTAAAGCTAGAATCAAACGTCGTCTCGCCGCCGATAGTAGGGATGCCCATGCAGTTGCCGTAGTGAGCGATGCCCGCGACCGCGCCTTTTAGCAGGTAGCGCTGTTTTTTCGCATTTTCGCTATCGCCTCGTACCTCGCCAAATCTCAGCGAGTTCATATTCGCCACGACCCGCGCACCCATCGTAAATACGTCGCGCAGTATCCCGCCCACGCCCGTCGCCGCGCCCTGAAAAGGCTCGATGAAGCTCGGGTGGTTGTGGCTCTCCATCTTAAACACCGCCGCGACGCCGCCTCCGACGTCGATGACGCCCGCGTTCTCGCCCGGACCCTGGATCACCCACGGAGCTTTAGTCGGGAAGTCGTTTAGGTACTTTTTGCTCGACTTGTAGCTGCAGTGCTCGCTCCACATCGCGGAAAATATCCCAAGCTCGAGCAAATTGGGCTCTCTGCCTAGGATCTTTAGGATCTCTTCGTACTCTTGGTCGCTGATTTT
>CAURKE010000110.1:0-4133 GCA_963525055.1 uncultured Campylobacter sp.
CATAAAATCACCGCCAAATTTTACTCGAAAGGTACGCTATGAAAAACGATATGTGCGACATGTGTTGTTGCGAAATGAAAAGCTAGGGCGCTAGGCACGAATATCTTTTTAAGTGCTTAGCAGGTCGCTAAACATTTAAAAAGATATTTTCAACTCCGCACTCGCGGCCTTTTTAGATGAATAGCCAACGATAAATTTAAAAAGGACAAAAAATGAAAAAACTACTAAAATCTTCTCTACTTACTTTGGCGAGCCTCGCTCTTTTAACCGGCGCAAATGCAAAAACTCTCGAAAACGGCGTTTTGAAAATCGCGACCGAAGGCACGTATTCGCCCTACTCCTACCACGATAAAAACGACGCGCTAACCGGCTACGACGTAGAAGTGGCACGCGAAGTGGCAAAGAAGTTAAATTTAAAAGCGGAATTCGTCGAAGCTCCATGGGATGCGATGCTGGCGGCATTTGATGCGGGCAAGGCCGATATCGTGTTTAATCAAGTAAGTATTACGGACGAGCGTAAGAAAAAATACGACTATACCGCTCCATACACCGTCGCCTACGCCGCGCTAGTCACCCATAAAGATAATAACGAAATCAAAAGCTTTGAAGATCTAAAAGGCAAAAAAAGCGCGCATTCTGCAACTAGCAACTGGGCCGGTATCGCGCAAAAATACGGCGCGCAGATAGTCACCGTAGACGGCTTTAGCAAGGGCGTAGAGCTCATCATCAGCCGCCGTGCGGATGCGACGATAAACGACAGCGTGACCTTCTATGATTACATAAATCAGCGTCCAAACGCCCCGTTAAAAATAGCCGCTAGCGGCAGCGAGCCGATCTACTCCGCAGCCATCGTGAAAAAGGGTAACGAAGAGCTCATAAATGACGTAAACAAGGCTCTTAGTGAGCTAAAAAGCGAAGGCAAGCTAAAAGAAATTTCGGTCAAATACTTCGGCAAAGATATCTCGGAGTAAATTTTACTCGCATAAAAGCAGCTAAATTTAAAGGATAAAAGATGGTTTCAAAACTACTAAAAATTTTGACTCTAGGTGCGCTTCTTGCGTTAAATTTAAACGCAAAAACCATAAAAGAGGGCATTTTAACGATCGCTACTGAGGGTACTTACGCACCGTTTTCATACTACGACGATAAAAACGAGCTAAAGGGCTACGACATAGATATCGCTCGCGAAGTCGCCAAGAAGCTAAATTTAAAGATCGAATTCCTAACCGCTCCGTGGGATGCGATGCTGGCGGCATTTGATGCGGGCAAGGCCGATGCGGTATTTAATCAAGTAAGCGTTACCGATGAGCGCAAGAAAAAATACGACTACGCACAGCCCTATACGATCGTGCACGGCGCCATCATCACTCATAAAGATAACGACGATATCAAAAGCTTTGATGATCTAAAAGGTAAGAAAAACGCCGACTCCGCTACCAGCAACTGGGCGAAGGTGGCCGCTAGCTACGGAGCGCAAAACGTCACGGTCGATAGCTTTAGCAAGAGCATGGAGCTTCTCGTTAGCGAGCGCGTAGATACCGTCGTGCGCGATAATATCGTATTTTACGACTTCATCAAGCAGCGCCCGGGAGCTCCGGTTAAAATAGCCGCCGAGGGAAGCGATACCGACTATACCGCGCCTATCGTGCAAAAGGGCAATACGGAGCTTGCGGGGCAGATCAGCAAGGCGATAGAGGAGCTAAAAAACGAAGGCAAGTTGGCTGAAATTTCGATCAGATATTTCGGCAAAGATGTCTCGCGGTAGATGGCGATGAACGAATTTGACCGTATAAGCGAGCTTTTGTTAAGCTCGCTACAACCTATGGCGCTAGCGATGATAAAGGTGACGCTGCCTCTTACGGCGATCTCCTTTTCGCTGGGGCTTCTCATCGCGATACTAACGGCGATCGCGCGCATAGCAAATATCAAAATTTTAAAGCAGCTTAGCGAGTTTTATATCTGGATATTTCGCGGCACGCCGCTTTTAGTGCAGCTTTTTATCGTATATTTCGGTCTGCCGATCGTGGGCGTTACGCTCGATGTTTGGAGCGCGGCGATCATAACTTTCAGCCTAAATATCGGCGCTTACGCTTCCGAGGCCGTTAGGGCGGCCGTGCTTTCGGTGCCCAAAGGCCAGTGGGAAGCCGCCACGGCGCTCGGGATGAGTTATACGCAAATTTTACGCCGCATCATCGCTCCGCAAGCCGCGCGCATCTCGCTACCCCCGCTTTCAAATATCTTTATTAGCACGCTAAAAGACACCTCGCTCGCGGCTTCTATCACGATGGTCGATATGTTTATGGTCGCTCAGCGCATCGCCGCGCGCACCTTCGATCCGCTCACGCTTTATGTGCTCGCCGCGCTTTTTTACTTGATAGTCTGTACGTTTTTGACGTTTTTGCAAGCTAGGCTCGAGAAAAGATTTTCAAGGTACGTGTGATGATAAAATTTAAAAATTTGACTAAGAAATTCGGCGATAACGTTGTTTTAAACGGTTTAAATTTAGAATTTAAAGACGGCGAAACGACGGTTATTTTAGGAAGCTCGGGCTCTGGTAAATCAACCCTGCTGCGTTGCATAAATTTACTCGAGATTCCGGACGGCGGCGAGCTTGAGCTTGGAGGCGATAAGATAAGCTTCGCCGGTAAAATTTCGCAAAAAGATATGCTGCCGTTTCGCGAGCACACGGGGATGGTCTTTCAGAGCTTTAATCTATTTCCGCATCTAACGGCTCTACAAAATGTAACCGAAGGCCCCGTGCAGGTGCTTAAAATCCCGAAAGAGCAGGCAGAAATTGAGGCTCTGGCTCTACTTGAAAAGGTCGGGCTAAAGGGCAAGGAGCACGAGTATCCAAGCAGGCTCTCGGGCGGCCAGTCGCAGCGAGTGGCGATAGCGCGGGCGCTTGCGATGAAGCCGTATTTTTTGCTTTTGGACGAGCCCACGAGCGCGCTTGATCCGGAGCTTGAGGCCGAGGTTTTGAAGGTTATCGGCGGGCTCAGCAAGGAGCGCGACTCGCTCATCATCGTCACGCATAATATGAACTTCGCTCGCAAAGTCGCGGATCGAATCTTATTTTTAGAGCGCGGCAATATCGAATTTGACGGTACGGCGGAGGAATTTTTCAGCAGCGATTCGCCGCGCATAGTCAAATTTATCTCAGCGATGGATTTTTAAATTTAAAGGAAAAAAATGAAAATAGATACGCTAATCGTAAAAGGTATCGAAGCTAAAAACAACCCTCACGGCGCGGTCGTTCCGCCTATTTATCTAGCCACGACGTTTGCGCAAGATGGCTTGGACGACTTTCAAAAGTATGCTTATTCTCGTAGCGCAAATCCGACGCGAAATGCATTTGAGGAGCTTTTTGCTAAATTTGAAGACAGCAAATACGCCTTTGCTCTAGCTTCGGGCATGGCGGCGACCTCGGCGGTTTTTAATCTGCTAAAAAGCGGCGACAAAGTGCTTTTAAACAGCAATGTTTACGGCGGCACTTACCGCTACGCAAACGGTATTTTTGCAAATTTCGGGATCAAATTTGAGCTCGTCGAAGATCTAAATAAAATCTCTCGTCTGGACGAGGACGTTAAGATGATATTTATCGAAACGCCGTCAAATCCGCTACTGCGAGTAACGGATATCGCCAGACTAGCCGAGCTGGCTCGTAAAAACGGCGCGCTTGTCGTCGTCGATAATACTTTTTTGACGCCGTATTATCAAAAAGTGTTAAAATTCGGTGCCGATATCGTCGTTTATAGCGCGACGAAATACATCGGCGGACATGCCGACGTAATTGCGGGAATCGTGACTACGAACGACGATGCGCTAGCCGAGCGTATAGCTTTCATGAAAAATACTCTCGGTGCGACGCTAAGCCCTACCGATGCGTATAATCTAATAAGGGGTCTTAAAACTCTTAGCGTGAGATTTGATAGACAAAGCGAAAATACGCTAAAAATCGTAGATTTTTTAGAAAAAAACCCGGCCGTTAAAACCGTGTATTACGCAGGTTCATTTTCAGCCGATGAAAAATGCATCCAAAACGCCCAAGCTAGCGGCATCGGCGCGCTAATCTCGCTGGAGCTAAAGGATGGCTACGACTATAAAATTTTTGCTAAAAGTCTAGAACTTTTTGA
>CAURKE010000111.1:0-4125 GCA_963525055.1 uncultured Campylobacter sp.
GCAAAGCTCTGCGCGTTTTACTCCTCGATATTGCTCGGCGAGGTCGGCTTGCCTAGCAAAAATCCCTGCGCGTATTTGATGCCAAATTTCTTGATTTCAGCAAGGATCTCTTCTGAACTAACAAACTCTGCCACGACGTTGTAGCCTTGTCTTCCGGCAAAGTCGATGATAGTTTGCAGTAGATACCTGGCGTTTTTGTCGTACGGTAGCTTTTTGATGATCGAGCCGTCGATCTTGATCGTGTCGATATCAAGCTCCAAGATGCGGTAGTAGTTCGAGTAGCCGCTACCGAAATCATCGATCGAAATTTTGCAGTCGTAGGCGCGGATCCTGTTGATGAAGTCATTTACGATCTTATAATCATCCACGCCCTCGCTCTCTAATATCTCAAAATACACGTGTTCGGGCCTTGAGCAGACGCGCAGCTTTTTCTCGATGAGATCCCTTATGCTCTCATTTGCGATATCGCTGCTGGAAAGGTTCATCGAAAAGCTCGTGTTCGTAAACTTCTCAACTAGCCTAAATACGTGCTCGACGACTTTTTTGGTTATCTCGTTATAAAGCGAAATTTTCTTTGCTATATCCAAAAACTCGCCCGGATATAGAATCTTGCCGCTTTCGTCGATGATACGCACGAGAACTTCGTAGTATTTGACCCCGACCTCTTCGCCCGATACGTCGTAAATAGGCTGACACTCGACGATCACCGTGTCGTTATATATGGCGTTTTCGATGGTGCGAGACATGATTTGGTTGTGGTAGTACTGCTGCTCTATGTGGCTATTTTCTGTGTAAAACTGCACTGTTTCGCCTTTTTGCTTAGCTTCGTGGTGAGCTAGCATGGCTTGGGTTAGGCGGTTTGTTTGCGGAGTGTCTTGAGGCAAGCTAACACCGATGGTTATTTTGATATTCGGGATAAATTCTCTAGCACCCTCGACCGTGATATAGAGGCTGTTTGCCTTAAAATAATCCATAAATTTACGCACGGCCCACTCCGTATCGTCGCCGCCGTACCAGATACAAAACTCGTCAAACTGCACTCTGTAAATGTCCGCGTCCATCTTATAGGTATCGATGCAAAGCTGAAGCGTCTCGGCAAATGACGCGATGATGGCATCCACGGTCTTGGTCTTGTAAAAAAACCGAAAATCCATAAAGTTGTTGATGTTTATATAGATCAACATACCGCCGGCGCCCAGCTCCGTTCTTTGCGTCAGAGCGAAATAACTACCCATCCCCGTTAGCTTGTCTTTTAGCGCCTCGTTTTGCAGCTCTTTGTTTTTATTTTCGAGCTCTTTGGTCATCGCGAGCTCCTTGGTCTTGTCGTATTTGATCGACATATAGCCGTCTTTATCGCCGCTTTCGTTAAAAAGCGGAGAGAAAATAACCTGCTCATGGATGAGCGCGCCGCTTTTTGTTTTGCTCACTAGCTCATCGGCTCGCCAAATTTGATTTGATTCTATCGTTTTTAGCATATCTTGATAAAATTCATGCGGATGATAGTGGGATTTGATGATATTTATATTTTTGCCTTTGAGCTCTTCAAATTTATATCCGAAATTTCGCTCGAAAATCTTATTTACGTATTTTACCTTTCTATCCAGATCGGTAAAGGTTATGGCGTTAAAGCTATTATCGACGGCTTGCTCGAAGCGAGTTAGAAGCCTGATATGCTTCTTTGCCCTAACGTAAGAGATATAGACAAATAGCGACGCAAGCGCAAATAGTATGAACACCAGCACCATCGTACCGCGTAAATTTGACGTGACTTTTTGTATATAGCGCTCGTTGCTTTCTTTTAGACCAGATAGTTTTTTGTAAATTCCAAGCGAAACTATCTCGTGATAAAGCTCCTGCGCCTGCTCGTAGTAGCCAAGCAGCCTTTGCGTACCTGCTAAAAATCCGGCGTCGTTTTTAGTTAGCTTTGGATCTTTTAAATACTCGTTTAAAAGCTTTCTAGGCGCTTTTAGGTCGGCATTTAAGTCGTATCTAAATATCAAAATTTGCGGCATCAACTCTTTAAAATAAAATCCGTCCAAAGCCTCAAATTTTAAAATCATCTCGCTATAAACGAGCTTTGCCATTGCGGTTACGGAGTTAAATTTATCCGTTAGTTCGACTCTTTTTTCAACCGACTCTTCCAGCTCGGTAAATATTTTTTTGTTTAACGCGAGTTTTTCAAAGGAGATTAGATTGCTCGAATCAAGCTTTTTTAGACCCTTTTTAAACTCCGCCGTATAGCGCATGATCTCGTCGTAGTCGGCCTCCAAAAAACTTTTTTCGAGTAAGAAATTCGCCTCGTCGTTAGCATCCATTACGCTTTCTATCGTGCCTTTCCACTCATAGGCGGTTACTAGGTCTTTGGTGGCCTTATAGGTCATCACGGTACCGAAAAATACGATACAAACGATAGTAAAAAATAAAATTTTATGAAAGATTATCTTGTGTCTCATTTTAAAATTTCCGGTTTTTCGCCGCTTAAAGTCAGCAAAAATTTATAAAGCTCGTGCGTCTGCTCATCGCTTAGATCGTAGTTTAAAAGTATTTTGCCGACGGCTTTAATCGTGTCTTTTAGGTCCATTACCTCGCCGCTATAAAAGTACGGCGTTGTTTTTTCGATGTTGCGCAGGCTAGGCACTTTGTAGCGGCCGGTTTTGTTGCCGTCTGAGTCAAATCTTAGCTCGTAGTAGAGGTTTGCGCCCATATTTGCGCCGCTGTGGCAGTTTATGCAGCCGATTTTTTTAAATAGCTCAAATCCATGCTTTTCTTCATCGTCAAAAACGCTCTCGTCGCCGCTGATAAATTTGTCGAATTTGGCGTTTGGCGTGACGAGGGCTTTTTCAAAATTTACCAGCGCGTCGACGATATTTTCAAAGCTCACCCCGTTTTTGTAAAGCTCTTCAAATTTTTTCCTATAAACGGAGTTTTGATTTATCTTCTGGATTAAAAATTTCGGCTCGCTGGCAAGTTCATTTTTACTCGTTAGACTCTGTCTGACCTGCCCAGCCAGATCCTTAACCTCGCCGTTTTTAAAAAATATAAAATTTAATGCCGAGTTTAGAGCAGTTGGCGGGCTAATCTCCTCGTCGGCGGAGATTTTTACGTTTTTTTTGCTCGTACCGCTTAAATCCCAGTAAAGGTTGTGGCATCTCTCGCAAGATAGCGTTCCGCTCGGGCTTATCGATGCGTCGAAAAACAGCTCCTTGCCTAGTCTGGCTTTTTGTTCGTCAAATTTGGGCTGGGTGACCGGAGATAAAACGTGCGAAGCGGCAAAAGCTTGAACGCAAAAAAAACATAAAACGCACGAAAATATCTGCAAAAACGCTCGCGGCAACTAAAATCCTTTTTAAATTTTAAATAAATATCGCGATTATATCTTAAAAAACCAAAAGCTTCATTGAAGAGACGATTTTTTCCGTCACGAAGCCGTCCTGCGCGATGCTCTGTAGCAGCGATCTGACCGCGTTTTCATCGTACGTAAAATTTGCGATTTGTAAATGCCAAAGCGCGTTTTGCGTCATCTCATCAAGCGTGCGTTTTTGCTCGCGAGACTCCTCGAGCACGCAGGAGTTAAAAATGATATTTTCGCGGCGTAAGTACTCTTCAAAAAAGTTCGCCTTTTCTTTAAAGCACCCTCTCTGCGAGCCTTCGTAAAAAAACTCCAAAACGCTTGAATACCGTGGTTTGTTCCACCAAAGATAGACCCTTTTTTCGCCCAAATTTATAAATTTGACAAAATCCTCTTCGTCTGCGATCGCGGGACTCATCGTGCTAAAAGCCACGTCGTAAACGCGGTTTGGATTAAAGTTTTTAAAGTCGCTTTGCACGGCGGTTAAATTTGAAATATTAAATTTCGCCGCGTCTTCGAGCATGACTTTTAGCATCTCCTCAGAGATATCCATACCCGTTATCTCGCGGCAAATTTGCGCCAAAAACAGCGTATGCACGCCCGTGCCGCAGCCTATATCAACGACGCTTTTGTTCTTAAATTCGACGCCAAACTCGGCGATCTTAGCGTAAAGCCCTCCATGAAAAACGCTAGGCTCGCCCGTAAATCTCGTATAGCTCGCCGCCTTTTTGTCCCACATCTCTTTCATTTTGTTTGCCTTTAAATTTTTGCTACAA
>CAURKE010000112.1:0-4057 GCA_963525055.1 uncultured Campylobacter sp.
TCGAGTAGCATTTTGGCGCTCATGGTGGAGTCGACGCCGCCGCTCATGGCCATTAGTATTTTCATTTTTTCTTTCCTATTGCGAGGGCTTGTCTTTTTAGCGCTTTTTGCGGAGCTTGTAAATTTTCGGCTCGATGAACTATGTGTTCTATCTACGCCGAAAATTGACGGCACAGCCGCAAAAATCATCTAAAAATACCGCACCCTAAAGTTTTGTATTTTAAATTCGGCTTTAAAATTTACAAATCTAGCCCTAGCCCCACAATAAGACAAATTCGTATAATTCGGTGCGATTATATAAAAATTAGCTTAATAGGCTATAAATTTGCGAGTCAAGGATAGCGAGCTAAGCGGGCATTTAGCTTTTGCGCCTTACTCGGCTCTGAATTTTACCCGCCGAGACGGCAACGCAGAATTTGCAAACAGCGATGACGCAGTCAAATTTACCGAATTTGAAGTAAAAGGCGAGCATATCGGCAAATCCGCTCAAAAAACCAAAGCGTAAAAATCAAAATTTAACGCCGAACGCCAAGTATAAGTAATGGCAAATTTACCGACCAAATTTAACTAGACGCCAAGCTGTTTACGGCTATTTATCTTGAGCTTCGCCCTCTTTTAGATCTTTATCTAGCTTTAAATTTTCGTGTATCGTGTGCGCCGCGATCGCAACTACTAAAACCACGGCGGTTAAAATTAGCAAAGGGACACGCGCGCCGTCAAATTTGACGGCAATATAGCCGAAAATAGCGATAAAAACAAGGCAAATCAGCGCAAAAGAGATCCTATCTCGCATCCTGTCAAACATCGCCTAGTCCCTAAAATTTATAAAAGCTCGCCTAGTCCAAAATCCCTAAAAGCTCGTCCCTTACCGCGTCTAGATCGTCACTGATCGTATAAAGCGACAGATCCTCCTCGCTAACGGCTTTTTCGCGTATCAACGTGGTTTTGATGAAATCATCAAGCTTGCTCCAAAACTCGCTTCCGATGAGGAAAATTTTAGCTTTTTTGGCGCCGATTTGCGCGAGCACTAGGATCTCAAACAGCTCGTCAAGCGTCCCAAAGCCGCCAGGAAACACCAAAAACGCGCTAGAGCGTTCGATGAGGGCAAATTTGCGAGCGGATAAATTTGAAAAAACGAAGTTGCTCGTGGCGTATCTGTTCGTCACCTGCTCAAACGGAAGCACGATATTTAGACCTATTGACGGGCTTTTGCCGCTCTCGTACGCTCCTTTGTTCGCAGCCTCCATCACGCCGGGACCTCCGCCGCTAACGACGGCAAAACCGCCGTCGGCAAGCTGCTTTGCGAGGCTAAAGGCCATTTTACAGTATTTGCTATTTTCATCAAATCTAGCCGAGCCGAAAAATGTAACGCTAGGATTTTTATAAGTCGCAAAATCCCTAAATTTGGCCAGATCGTTTAAAATTTCATTCATTATTTCTCTTTGCGGTTAAATTTTGCGCTCGCGGGATTAAAATTACGCGCCGTGGCTTTGCGCTCAAATTTAAACAAATGCCGTCAAATTTGAGCAAAAGCGCGCCCAAGCTAAAGCGAGGCTAAATTTAGCCTCTTATTTCTAAATTTAACCTTATCTAAGCTGCTCTAAACGCTCTTTTTTCGTGCCGATCTGAGTGATCTGAATGCCGAAGTTGCCGTCCACGATGACGACCTCGCCTAGAGCTACGACCTTGTCGCTGATCAAGATCTCAAGCGGGTCGTTTGCGAGCTGATTTAGCTCGATGACCGAGCCTATGTCCATCGTGAGCACGTCTTTTAGCAGCATTCTTTTTGAGCCGATGCGTACGTGAAGCGGCAGGCGCACGTCCATGATGAGCCCGATATTTCGCATCTCTTCGGCGCTTAGATCGCTTTTTGCGGCAGCCGCTTGCTGTGCGGCGAGTTCTTTTTGATCTTTGTTAAAAAACTTAACCAATGCATAATCAAGTACGATAGCGATATGCTCGCTGATGTCGCCGATTTTTACTGAGTAGATGTAGATTTTTTCAAACGTATTTACGTCTAAATTTGCGCTTTCGTCGAGGAAATTTACCTTCGCGACCTCGAAATTTAGCTTTGGCATACCCTTTTGCGCGCCAAGGCTCGTGGAAAATGCGCCGAGGATATTTGAAAATACCTCTTTTGCGGCGTCCAGCTCGTCCTCGCTTAAATTTTCGTTGCGCGAGATCTCTTCTTCTCCGAGCATCCACTCGCCGATCGCGCTCATTAGCACGGGCGTAGCTACTAGCATCATCTTTGCCGTCGTATCGCCGCCGACGGTCACGTTTGCTACGGCTAGAGGCGGTTTTATGCCTTCTTGCTTGGGCGCGTCGTATTCGTTTCTCTCGCCTATCTCAGGCGTCCTACCCGTTAGCCCCTCGATCGTAGCCTTTACCTCGTTTACGAAAATTTTCAAAAAATCATTCATCGTCTTCACCCTCGCCTAATATATTATCCTCATCCTCTTCGTCCTCTTGATCGTAGCTCATTAGCTTGGCTTTGCGCTCTTCTTCGTACTGCTCGAGGATGTTTTTGATCTCGTCCTTGTCGCTTCTGATTAGCTCTTCTATGCGGATAGATTTTCTAAATCTATGCAGCCCGACCTCAGCCAAAAATACCTCTTTTTTATCGATCGTGACGATAGCTTTGTCGTTTGCCGAGCGATCAAGGCGCAGTATGTCGCCCTCTTTTAAATTTAAAAACTCGTTTACGCTAACGACGCTTTTGCCCAGTATCGCCTCATACAGCACCTCAGCGCGCCCGATTAGCGTTTTTAGCTCTTTGTTTCGGCTCTTTTTCGCGCTCGTTTCGCCAAGCATTATGTCGCGGTTGGCTAGGCGGCTCAAGATCGGCTCTAGGTAGATGACCGGATAGCAGATATTTATCATGCCGCTTGAGTTGCCTACGATGATCTCCATGACGACCATTATCACGATCTCGTTTTGGCTGACGATTTGCACGACGTTTGGGCTGCTCTCTTTAGCCTCGACGTTTGGGTACATATCGGTGATCATCGCCCAGCTCTCTTTTAGGCGCTGCATCATCATCCTTAGGATCGCATCGAGCAAATTTACCTCGATATCGGTTAGCTCCCTACTAGCCTCAAAACCCTCGCCGTTACCGCCTAGTAAGCGATCTATCATCGGAAATGCGATGCTCGGGTTTATCTCCAAAACGCAGTTGCCGTCAAGCGGCTTGATCGAAAAGACGTTAAAGCTAGTAGGGCTCGGCAAGCTCATCAAAAACTCGCCGTAGGTCATCTGATCGACGCTGTGCAGGCGGATCTCCACGATACTTCTCATAACGCTTGAAATTTGAGAAGCCAAATTTCTCGCAAGCTTGTCGTGTATGCCCTTTATCGCGCGTAGCTGTTCCTTGCTGACGCGGTTTGGGCGTTTAAAATCATAGATTATTACCTGGCGCTGCTCTTCCTTGCCGCCCTCGCCGATCGATCCGCTCGCCTCTTCGTCGTCCACGACTTCTAGTAGCGCGTCTATCTCTTCTTGACTTAAAATGTCAGCCATTATTTGCCCTCAAGCTTTTTTCTTATTTTATCCATCAAGCGCTTATGGATCTGCGATATCCTGCTCTCCGTGATGCCCAAAATCTCGCTGATCTCCTTTAGGCTCAGCTCCTCGTAATAATAAAGCTGTACGATGAGCTGATCGCGCTCCTCAAATTCGTTTAAAATTTGAGCTATTTTTTCTATCAAGTCCTCTTTTTCGATCCGCTCGAGCGTATTTTCCTCGCTCATTAGCTCCATTTGATCGTCGATATTTAGGACGGCGACGACCGCGCTCACATTTCTTGCTTCGCTTACTTTTTCTATATCGACGCCAAGCTTTTCTGCGATATACGCATCGTCGGGCTCGTGCTCAAATTTATTAAAATACTCATCCACTAAAGCCTCTATAGACTTTACTAAAGTGCGGTCCGAACGGCTAACCACGTCAAGCCCGCGCAAAAAATCTAGCATCGCGCCGTAAACTCGCTTTTGCGCGTACCCCCAAAACGAGTCGTTTTGCTCTTTGTCGTATTTTCTAGAGAGCTTTACCATCTCCTC
>CAURKE010000113.1:0-4038 GCA_963525055.1 uncultured Campylobacter sp.
AGCGTCTCGACGGCCGTTATCGTCGCGGCGGCGTCGGTGAGCCTGCCTAGCCCCATCAGCGCCTCAAATCTATAAAAAAGCACGGGCGAGACGTCGGCGTACTCCTGCCTGGACGCGATAGCCAGCGCCTCGTCGGCCACGCGCAAGGCGTCGTTATACTTTTCCGTTTTTATCAAAACGGAGGCTAGCTTGATGAGCCACTCCACGCGGTCGAGCATGTCGGGCGTCGAGATATTTTGCGAGGCTAGCTCGTGCGCGGCAGCAAAACGAGAGAGGCGCATATAGCAGTCAAAGAGCTTAAATTTAGCCCCGATTTTCTCGCCTACGCCGTAGTTTTCGGTCAAATTTACAGCCGTAGCGCAGTCGTTTTGACGGATGGCTTCACTCGCTAAATTTAGCGCCGCCTGATCCAATACCGCACTAGCGTCCGTATCGTTTAGATCGCGCACGGCCTGGGTATAGCGCAGGACGGAGTCAAATTTACGCTCTTTTAGATAGAGCGCGACCTGTTCTTTTAGCGCCTTAGCGCCGACGTCCGTTTTTCCGTATTTGTCGATAAGCGCGTCGTAGTGCTCGTGTAGCTTGGTCGCGTTACTCTCGTCGTTTCTGGCGAAAAATAGCTTATCTAGCGCATTTTGCACAATGGCGGCATACTGCCCGTCCGCAAACTCGCTTTGGTATCTTTTTAGGTATTCGTATGCTTTTTGCGTGTCAGGCGTGCCAGTTAGCGCGATGCCTAGGTTTTTTAGCACGGTTTCGTACTCGTCGTCGTTTTTATTTAGGCGCGCGAGCAGGATTTCATATATCCTCGCAGCGATATCGTCCATATTTTTCTCGTGAAATACCCCTGCCAGCGTCGTTAGCTTGGACGCGTCGTTTAGCAGGTACTCTTGATTTCTGTTTAAAATTTTGAGCATAAAGTCCTTGGCGCGGTCAAATTTGGCCTTGTCGATGCTGCCCTGCACGAGGCTCAGAGCCGCGCGGCTAGCGACGTCTAGCGTCTGCGCCGAGTATAGCACGTCCTCATACATCTTTACCGCCTCGTCCTGTCTGCCCGTGACGTAGAGCCTGTCGGCAAACTCAAGGACTGCTAGCTTGGTAAAATTTGAGTTTGGATGCTCGTTCATGAGGATATCTAGCGTGTAGTTCGCGTCGCTAACGAGCTCCTGCCTGAGGTAGGCTTTGGTCACTAGATAGAGCACCTCTGGGTAGTTTTCGTCCGACACGAACCGCCTCATCCACGCGCGCCCTTCGCTCGCGACGTCCGCCGCGCCGAGCCCCTCGAAGCTATTTTGCGAGTCTAAAATTTTATCTAAAGCGCGCAGTCTGTATAGCAAAAACTCGCTGGCAAAGATACTATTTGGGTAGCGCCTTAGCGCTGTCTGGGTCGTGGCTATCGTATCGTCGTAGCGCTTGGCGTCGTAGCTTTTTTTCACATCTAGGTACATGTTTATATCGTTGCTATCGCCGCTTTCTATCGGGGCTTTGTTTAGATCGAGCGGTCCGACGCTAGGCACGGTCATCTGCTCAAATATCGGAGCGAAATTTATCCCCGCGTTTGTTTGTTTTTTAAATTCGCTCAAATTTTGATCTACCACGATAGCGTGGCGTTTGGCTGCGCCGCCGTTTTTGCTAAACGGCACTGCGGATGCGCCGTAAAGAGGCTCGCTAGACGAGATCAGGCGAGAGCTCGCGCGCGGTACGACATAGATCCGCATACCGCCCTTTTCTTCGCGAAATCTCACTTCAGCCAGGGCCAAAATTTTATCATCTACCTTCGGTAGTGCGCCGGCGGCGATGTCGCAAAAATAAAGCTTGCGGTCGTAGGCGAGGATCTCCTCTTTGCAGACGAATTCCTTCTCGTCGCTGATGTTTATCACGGTGTATGGCCTGCCGTCCTCTGCGCCCGAATTTACGCTCAGGCTAAAAGAAAACGCCAAAATCGGTAAAAAAAGTAAAAAATATTTTTTCATGCGACCATTATACCCTTTTTCGTTTAAAAAGCGATATAAAAGCGAATATTACGCGCTTTTGAGGCGATTTTTTTACTAAATTTCGCGCATCTGGATAAAATTTTATTTAGCTTAAATTTAACTTCGTCATAGAGAGAAAATTTGGATTTTGAAGTAGCGCGGTTGCGGGCGAATTTTGTTTAGTTTGGTAGTCAAATTTGACGCCAAAAACCATGCCCACTGAGTCAAATTTGACGTTATAACGCCGCGTTTTGAGATTAAATTTAGTGTAGCGCACCTCGGCGAATAAATCTATCCGCCAAATTGCTAGCTACTGTGCCGTTTTTACGATTTTAACGAGCTTAAAGGCGTATCCGCTAAATTTCGCCCTACAAAGCGCCACCGTGCCCTTCATATGCGGCTCTAGCTTAAATTTAGCCACAACGTCGGCGCCATTAGCCTGCACGCTCACTATATCGCCGTCTTTTACCTTTGCGGCCGCAGCAAACGACGCCGAGCCGATTAGCTCTTTCGTTTCATCGCTCAAATTTGAACCGCCAGCCTCATCCATAAAAAACACGACGCTACCGTCAAAGCTCTCAGGCTCTTTTAGCGGCGTTAGCTCGCCGTCCGTCTTAAACTCGCCCTGCTCGCCGTCAGCCAAAACGACGTTTTTACCGAGCATTTGTAAGAACTTGAATATATTTTTCGCATCCGCATGCGCCAAAAATGAGCTGTCGATCACGATATTTTCGCACTCCTCTAAAAACTCCGCGATCTGCTCGAACTCCTCCTCGCCGACATTACACTCGCCGCTTAGGTACCCTTCGTCAAGCTCCTCAAAATATTCGCGCGTTTGCTCGTCAAATTTAGCCGCGTCAAGCGAGTATTTGCAAAGCAAAGCAAGCACGTAGCTAGCCGAGCCTATCTCGCAGCGAACGAGATTGTGCGCGCCTAAAATTTTATCCTCAAAGCAAGAAATATATAAAAACTCGTTTTGCTTTATCTGCTCCGCTAGCTGCGGATTTTGCTCGCAAAGCAGGCTTGCCAGGCTTAAAGTTTTTGCATTTTTAAATTCGCCAAATTTCATCGTTTATCCTTTAAATTTAGCTTGGATTTTATAAAAATTTGTTTTAAGAGGGGGTAAATTTGCGCCATTTGGACGCAAATTTGGTTATTTTTCTAGGCCGAATTTGACAGCTGCTTTAGCAAGCTCGAGGGTAGCGTCTACGAATTTATCTTTTTTTGTCGCGTACGGTAAAAACAGTGGTATCTCCGTGCAAGCTGCAATATATGCGTCGGCCTCGATAGCCGCGATCGTGTCGTTAAAGAGACCCACGTACTCCTTTAGCTTGTTTGCTTTTGCGCCCTTGTAAATGCAGTCCATGATGTTTGTCATCAAATTTTCCGGGATTTTTACGCACTCTAGACCTGCGGCGATCAGCTCATTTTCGTAAATTTTAGCCGCGGTCGTGCCGGTGGTGGCGATGACGGCTATCTTTTTAGCGTGCGGGAAATTCGACTTTATCGACGCGGTCGCGATTTTAGCGATGTGCAGGATATTTACGCCGCACTCCTCCGTTAGGCGCCTGGCAAAATAGTGAGCCGTATTGCAAGCTATACAGATAGCCTCACAGCCAGCGTTTTTAAGCCTAGTTGCAGACTCTTTCATAAAAGGAAACGGATCCTCGCCTCCATGCAAGATATACGCCGTGCGGTCCGGGATCTGCGGATGGTTGTCGATGACGATAGGGATGTTGTCCTGATCTTTTGCGGCGTTTGTGAGTTCTACGATCTTGGCATACAGATCTATCGTAGCTAGCGGTCCCATACCGCCTAAAATTCCGATTCGTTTCATGAAAAAGTCCTTAAATTTAAAAAAGCCGAGAGCGAAGTCTCGGCTAAATTTGGCTCAAAATTCTTAAAGAAGAACAGGAGCGATGAGGAATGCTAGCGCAACCGAAAGAGCAACCATGATGGTGCCAGGTACGAAAAATGAGTGGTTAAATACGAATTTACCGACTCTAGTCGTACCGGTATCGTCCATAGCGATAGCGCCCAAAGTCGTAGGATACGTAGGAAGTAC
>CAURKE010000114.1:0-4032 GCA_963525055.1 uncultured Campylobacter sp.
CGCCTGCAAAACCCGCCCGAAGTAGCCACCGCGGGCATGCTCGCCATCAGCACGCTGGGTCTTGCCGTAAACATCGCCGTGGCGCTATACATGCTGCACGGCGGCGACGTGAGAGAAAACGTCAATATGCGCGGCGCCTACCTGCACGTGCTGGGCGACGCTGCGGGTTCGGTGGGCGCGATCGCGGCGGCTTTGGCGATGATGTGCTTTGGCTGGGGCTGGGCGGACGCGGCGGCTAGCCTGCTCGTGGCCGCGCTCATCGTAAAAAGCGGCTGGGGCGTGCTAAAAGACAGCCTAAACATCCTGATGGAGGGCTCGCCAAAGGGCGTGTGCCTAGACGAGCTCATCGCGCAGATCAGGGGCGTGGACGGCGTGCTTTCGGTGCACGACCTGCACGTCTGGAGCATAACAAGCGGCGCAAACGCGCTCACGGCCCATATCGTGGTTAGCGGCGAGCTAAGCGTGCGCGGAGCGGAGCGGATCTTGCGCGAAATATCGCACGAAATGGAGCATCTGGGTATCACGCACACGACGCTACAGTGTGAGAGCAGCGATAACGAATGCGACGGCGAACTCATCTGCGAAGTAAGATCGGATGGCGCAGGCGGGCATTTGGGGCATAGTCATTAAATTTAACTAATGCGACTAAATTTTAGAAACAACCTCTTTGGTCGCTTCTATCTTTTTATCCGCCCATAGCACGACGTCTTTTATGACTAGCTTTTCAATAGCTTTTATGAAATTTTCCATAAATTCGTAGTCGATTTCATCATTCAATGTCGGTACAAACATAAATTCATTTCTGACTTTATTCCAGCCGGCTTTATTTTCGTATCCAAATTTATACTTAATTGATTTTTGCATTGAAGTAGCAAAAAATAGTAATAACTCCTTAGTGGTATTTTTAGTCTTTGGCTTAACTAAATAAGCGTTATATAAAACACCCGTTTCTTGAGGTTGTGCATATACATTGCCTGTTGAGACCGCCCCATCGTTCACTATGTCAATCGTCATGCTTGCCGACTGGAAATCTCGTTTTCTACCATAATACATAATACCATTATCGCCATCTTTTGCATTAACTAACGGCAAGTCAAATTCTACGGTTTGTATCTTTGATATATCTCTTGCCTTATCAAAATTATTTTTTAAGAATTTCAATTCTAACTTTTCAAGCAAATCGTTGATTTTAAATTCACTCGCTACCCCCCCCCCATTGGCTAAATTTGTCAAATTTAGCCAACGCATCCTTTTCTTTCTCGGTTAATTTATAATCTCTTAGCCCGGTTACCGCAAGATACGCGTCGAGCTCTTCGACGCGTTCGCGCTCGAGCTCTTCGATAAATTTTTCCATAAAGGAAAAATTTATCTCGCCGCCTAGCGTCGGCAAGATGATTTTTACGTCTTTTAAAATTTCCACATTAAAAGAACTGCTCCCCCAAGCAAAATTTGAAAATCCGCGCCTCATTGATGCAATAATATAATTCGCTAAGCGACTATTTAAACCAAAATTTATAGGCTTGAAAATTTTAATCTTATCGCCGGTAAAATACTTATCTCTTTGAAAAAACATCGTAGCCGTATCTTGGCCAAAGCTAATCGTATTTTTATCGTTTAAATACTGCGTATTTTCATTTATGTAACCACGAATTCCGTTATTTTTATCTCCGCGAGCTACATAGGGATATTGCCCACCAAACTGAATTTTATTTGCATCAAATTTACGTTTAGGAGTTTGAATCTCAAAAATATCCCCTATCCGAAATTCCTCGAATTTCCCGCCGCTCGCTTTAAATTCTCGCTCTAAATTTGCAATTCTTTCGCTAATTAAGCTTTGCTTGGGACTATCCTTTTTTAAAATTTGCGACACTTCCCAACTTAGATAGTCGCTCACGGTCTTTTTAAAATCCGCTAGCGTCGGCATCGCATCGATTTTCTTATGCTGATCGAAATTCCAATCCGCACCGCTATCCGTTATCAAATCCTCAACGTAAATTTCGTCTAATTTCCATAGCTGCGAGCTCACTTTCGCCGCTCTACCCGCTTTATAAATTTTAACTATATCGGTATATCTTTGCGTCGGCTCGTCTAGCTCTTGCAAAGAACGAGAAGTGCGCTTATATCCATCGTTTCTAAAATCGATAAATTTGACGGAACGCTCGAAGTCGTGCGGCTCATGCGCTTTAAAGATATAAATACTGGTTTGAACGCCGGCCACCGGTACGAAAAGATCAACGGGCATTTTTATACTAGCCAGCAAAGTGTGGGATTTTAAAATTTTCTGATTTGATTTCACGGCCTTGCCGCTACCTGCGCTATCTTGTATAATAATAGCGCCAAGCCCGCCTTTTGCCATGCGATCTAGGCCATAAGCGATAAAGGGCATTCCGTTCTCTTCAAAAGTAAAAGGCGGATTTAGCAAAATTCTATCGGCTTTAAAATTTGAGTAAAGCTTGTCGGGGCGATTAAATGCGCTACCGTGTTCTATCCGCGCCGAGCCGTCGCCGCGCAATATCATATTAGTAGCCGCAAGCGTATACATCTCGGCATTTAATTCCACGCCTAAAAGCTGATTTCTTTTGATTTCATCTATTTTTTTCATCGCTTTAGAGCTTCCTTTGGCGTAATTTTCGTTAGCGTTCTCTATCATGATTTGCATCGCAGAGATGAGAAAGCCGGCGCTTCCGGTAGCTAAATCCATAACGCGATTATCCTTGTCTATATCTAAAATTTCAGCCATCATTTTAGTTATATAAGGCGGAGTAAGCACGATGCCAAGCTCTTTGCCGTCACCCAAAGCATATTTTAAAAACTCGCTATACATCTCGCCCATAACATCAATATGTCCAAAACTTTCGCCTCCGGAGCCGTCTATCTTTTGAAAAATATTTCTATATAAAAACGTGAAAATTTGCTTGGTCGTACTAGATTTTTCTTTCAACAAATACGCAACTTCTTTATCATTCGGCTTAGTTTCATCCATCTCGTCTCGTTGCGAATTTTTCGAAATTTCATTAAAGGAAGCCAGCATTAAATTTAGCTTTTCGAGCGGAATTTTTCTATTTTTGAGAAATGAACTTATACGATTAGTTATTAAAACGCCGTCGCGTTCGTTATCTAGCTGAGAACCTTTCAAATCATCGGGCGTCAATCCGTAGTTATTTTTTATGTCTTGCATCGAAAGCAGCATCCCTGAGACGTAAAGGACGCGCTGCGGAGCGGTGATATTGTGATTATGCATTAACTTATTTAACTTTTTGGCGTAAATTTTAAGAATTTCGCGCGACGTAATTAAAAATCTATGCTTGTCTTCGTCGGTTAATTTGGCGTCTTTGTAAAAATTTTTAAAGCTCTTCTTGTTTTCAAGAAAATTTAACGTTTTGTAATTGTCCATAAATTTAAACGTAAGTTCGCTGCTACCCCAAACGAAATACACGCAAATTTGTAGATTTTCTTCGCTATCGCCCGCGATACCGATCGCAACGGCTTCATGATATTTGCCGCTTGCGATTATAGAACGGGCATAGTGAAGCGCGCCGTTTACGGCGTAACCGGATATAGATTTGTCGTCAAATTTCATCTCGTCTTTGTCTTTGGCGACTAATTTTTTCGAGCCGAATTTATTTTCTATGATTACGGGGATATCGTAACATTCTAAACTAAAATCGGGAATGCCAAAATTTTCTTTAGTTTTAGTTTTTGCCGAGCCCTTTAGCGCTTCTTTCAAATACGACGTCATCGCTTGTTTTTCGTTAAAATCACGCGATTTTTTAAGTCCTAAATTTTTAAAAGTCGCTTTTACGTAATCATCGACGTCGTTTTCATACTGCCACTTTGACATAAACCCTCTTTTTGTAAATTTTTAGATAGCATTTTAGCGAAAATTATATCGAAATGATAAAAAATACATTTATTAGTGTTTAAATCAATTTTAGGCAAAATAAAAGCCAAAAAATTAATCAAAAAGTAAAATTTAAATGAAAAACATCAGAAATTTTAGCATCATCGCTCATATCGACCACGGCAAATCCA
>CAURKE010000115.1:0-4031 GCA_963525055.1 uncultured Campylobacter sp.
CCACAGCGTTTTCACGCCTTTTTTGACGGCGTCCTTTACTAGCTCGCTAGCAAACTCACCCTTTCTAAACATCACGGCGATGTCGATATCCCACTCTATTTGGGTCAAATTTCTATAAACCTTGCGCCCTAAAATTTCATCAAATTTTGGATAGATGGGAAATACGTTAAAACCGCTCTCAATGAGAAATTTTGCCACCTCGTTGCTAGGTTTGCTCTCATCTGGACTAAGGCCCACGACCGCGATATTTTTAGCGGTGGATAAAATTTGCCTTAGATCGCTAGGCATTTTTACTCTTTAAAAGCACGCCGCACTCGATATGAGTAGTATTTGCAAACTGATCAAAAACGGCAAATTTGACTGCCTCGTGCGTTACGGCAAGCTGCGCTAGATCGCGCTTTAGACTTTGCGGTGAACAGGAGATATAGATGATATTTTCGTAGTTTTTGATGAAATTTATCACGCTCTCATCAAGTCCCGCACGCGGCGGATCGACCAAAACGTGCGAGAAGTCGTAGCTAAAGATATCAAGCTCTCTTAGGCGGTTAAACTCGCGCTCGCGCCCAAAGGCACTCATCAGCTCCTCGGCGCTCATTCGTAAAAATTTGATGTTATCTACGCCGTTTAGTTCGCAGTTTCTAAGGGCATTTGCGATCGAGCTTTTGGATATCTCGGTTGCCAAAACGCGTTTAAACTTTTCCGCCATCGGAACGGTGAAGTTGCCGTGTCCGCAGTAAAGCTCGAGCAGGTCCGCGCCGCACTCTACGCACCCCTTCGCCCATGCGATCATCTTTTCGTTTACGGTGGTGTTTGGCTGAATGAAAGCTCCGTCGCCGAATGTAAATTTGTAAATTTTACCGCCGATATTTAGGCTATCTAGCAAATTTAACTCGCCGCTTAGCAGCTTTTGCCCCTTTGCTCTCGCAGCGATCGTCACGCGGTGACCGGCAAGCTCGCGCGCTAAGCTTTCTATCTCGCTCTGCTCGGCCTCGCCTAGGCGCTTGTGATAGAGCAGCGTCGCTAGTATCCCGCTCGCGCACGAGATAAACTCGGCACCAAAGAGTCTCTCTTTTAAAATTTGATTTTTCATAAGCGCTTCAAGCAAACGCGGCATCAAATTTGCGATAGGAGCGACTACTTTTGGGCATTCGTCTATAATAATCCGCTTGGTTTTGGCACCGTGCATCGTGTATGCTAGATCGACCGCGCTATGCCAAATATAGTGCCAAATTCCAAACTCCGCTCTCGTGCGGTAGCCGGCCCTCTGCGAGGCGAAAAACTCAAATTCGCCGCGGTAAAAAGGTTCAAATTCGCGCTTTATGAGATCTTTTTTAAACTCAACCTGCTCCTCATAAGACATATCAAGAGTGCAACTGCCGCACTCTCCTAGAAATTTACAAAACTTATCGGGCAAATTTAAACCTTTTGCCCGACGAATCTAACCACTAACGCCGTTACCAAAAGCCCAAACGGAAGCACTATCCAGATGCTTAGGCCAAGCGCGGTCGGGAAGTATCCCGCAAAAATACTGATCGCGCAAACGGCAAGCGCATAAGGCATCTGAGTCTGGACGTGATCGATGTGGTTACATCCCGCGCCCATGGACGAAAGTATCGTAGTATCCGAGATCGGTGAGCAGTGGTCGCCGAATATCGCGCCCGTTAAAACGGCTGAGATATTTACTATCATATAAGCGTGCAAGGCGTCGCCCTCTAGTCCGCTATGCATGCCCACCGCGCTAGCTAGCGGTATCGCAAGCGGCATCAAGATGCCCATCGTGCCGTAGCTGGTGCCGGTAGAAAAGCTGATAAACGAACCCAGCATAAAAATCGCCGCCGGAAGGACAATCTTTGGCGTAGATTGCGAAAGCAGATCGACTAGGTAGCGAGACGTGCCAAGCTCCTTGATAACCGAGCTAAGCGACCACGCAAGAAGCAAGATGATGATCGTAGTTATCATGGTTTTCCAGCCCTTACCCCAGGTCTCTATCGCCTCGCGCACGGTTAAAATTTTTCTATAAACGGCCATAAATATCGCCACTATCGTAGCTAACAAAGCCGACTGAAATAGCGCCACGGACGCATCAGCCGCGCCAAAAGTCGCTTGGAAGGTGTGGAACGTAAGCGGATGAGCCTTCGCGCTCTCAAGAGCCTCACCCTCAAGCGAGCCCAAACCGCTAAAATAAAAGCTAACGAACGCGCCCAAAATAAGTACCAAAAGCGGTACGATAGCGTTTGAGCTTTGTAGTTTTATGTTTTCTTTAGGTTCTAGCGTCTTATCCTCGACGTCCTCTATCATCGCTCCGCCCCGTCTAGGGTGCAGTTCGCCCGCCCTGGCTCTGCGCTCGGCTTTTAGCATACCGGCAAATTCGCGCCCCATAAATGCGGTGCAGACGATGAAAAATAGCATGAAAAGATTGTAAAATCTATAAGGCATCGTCTCGACGAAGATGCTAAAAGCGTTTACGTTCGTTATGCCGATGAGCTCATAGCCTTGTTTGATCAGCGAGATCTCAAGCCCGACCCAAGTCGAGATGACGGCTAGGCCCGCTATCGGAGCGGCGGTTGCGTCGATGATAAAGGCTAGTTTTTCGCGAGAGACTTTAAATTTGTCCGTTATCGGGCGCATGATCGGGCCCACGATGAGGGAGTTTGCGTAGTCGTCGAAAAAGACGAAAAGCCCCATCACCCAGGTTGAAATTTGAGCCGAAACGCCTGTTTTGGCCTTTTTGCTTAGCCATATCGCCACGGCCTTGGTTCCGCCCATTTTGGTGATGAGCGCGACCACGCCGCCGATACAAAGCACCTGAAGCACGATGCCCGCGTTCCAGCTATCGGCCAGCGAGCCCACGACCCTTTTTACGATGTCGGTAAAGCCCTTTACGAAGGTCATCGGGATGCTTGAGTCGATGACGTTTATGAGAAACGTTCCGCTAAAAACGCCGATAAAAAGCGACAAAACGACGTCTTTGGTGATAAACGCCAAAACTATCGCCACCACAGGCGGGATAAGCGTCCAAAAGCCGAATATTTCGGCATTTTTTTTCGCTACTTCGGGATCTACGGCTAGCGCCAAGATCGGCAAGAGCGACAAAAATAAAATCTTTTTCATCAAAAACTCCTTTTTGTTTTTCGTCGGTTTAATCAAATTTTCCGCCCCGCGTGCGGTCGGTCGGTATTTAAGGCATAAATTTAGCTAAATGCGGCTTAAATTTTTGTTTTAAATTCGCTTAGAATTCAAAATTTTTAGCTCTTTATTAAAATTTTATGTTAAAAATAAAGCTTTTGGAGAAAATTTGCTTAAAATGGCGCCAAACGCCAAATTTAAATTTGCTCATAGTTTAGATTTTGCGGTAAATTTTAGCTTTGTTTTTATCGGTCAAATTTGGCATTTAGCGAGCCGTGCGTCATTTGCACGAAAGAAGGCTAAATTTAGATTTTTGTTTCAAGATTGAGCGGGTTGGGGCAACACAAAAGCAGCCTCGCTTCCGCCGCTCAAATTTGAGATCAGGCGTAAATTTAGGATTAAATTTGACTAAAAACAGCCGAATTTAACCATAAAATCCGCAAATTTAACGCTAAAAGCCTACTTTTTTTCGATAAAAAGCCCGGCCCAAGTCTGCTGCGTCGCCATCGCCTCAACGACATTGATATTGACGCGGTGAGGCATATTTAGGCAGTTTAGCACGATCTGCGCGATATCCTCGGCGGTGATATACTCCACGCCCTCATAAACCGCATCGGCCTTAGCCTTATCGCCACCGAAGCGAACCTCGCTAAACTCGGTCTTGCAGATGCCAGGAGCTATCTCAGTTACGCGTATGCCGGTGCCGCGGATGTCGTTGCGCAGATTTCTACTAAACTGCTTTACAAACGCCTTGCTCGCGCCGTAAACGTGACTGCCCGGATACGGCCATGCGCCCGCGGTCGAGCCTAGATTAAAGATATAGCCGCTCTTTCGCGCGATCATGAGAGGCAAAACGGCCTTGGTCGAGTATAAAAAGCCTTTGATGTTGGTATCGACCATCGTCT
>CAURKE010000116.1:0-3983 GCA_963525055.1 uncultured Campylobacter sp.
TCCTTGGCAAAAAGCATCATCAGCCCCATCGCCACGACCACTACCCAGTACACCAAAATCCCCCACGTATAGGTGTGCGCGCCGAATATATCGCCGCCAAAGCCCATGCCTACGTCTCTATATAAACTAAAGCTCGCGTGCCTTAGCGTCATAAAAATGCCGTACGCGGCACCAAAAAGAACGGCGGCTATGTAGCGCGCCTTTAGGCCGTAGCGTAGTATCAAGATGCCCGCGACGCCGACCACGACCATGCCGATGCGCTCCCACCAGCAAAGCGTGCAAGGACCCTCGCCGATGACGTAGCCAAGATAGATATTCGCGATACCGACTGGGATAGCAAGCACGAGCAAAACCGCGGTGGCCATGATAAAATCGAAATTTTTCTCGTTAAAAAAGCTCATCTAGACCTCCTAATATGCCGCGTAAGGCAGCAGGGACGTCCAGCTGGCGATGAAAAACATGATAAAGCAAATCGCCGTTCCTACGGCAAATGCGCCAAACGCTAAGCCCTCTTTTTCAGGCTTTTTCCAAGCGATGAAAACGGCCAAAGCCAGAAAGAGAAACGATAAAAATTCCATTTTATCTCCTTTATTTCGTTAAGATTAGATTGTAATTTTAATTTAATTCTTTTATATTTTTGCTTAAATTTTGAGATATTTTTGATAATACATTGCAGATTACTTTAAAACTGGGGGAGGAATTTTTAGAAATTTGGTAGGTTTAGCTTGCGATAAAACAGTAAAATCTGCGAATTTTAAGGGCAAGCTTAGCTGTAAATTTATGATTTTATTTTGCGAGATTTTACTAAATTTTATTTTTAAGAATTTTGGCTGTTACAGATTTTAACGGCTCAAATTTGACTAGTTTAAGTTTTAGAAAACTTCGCGGTTTTAGTGATTTTTGTAAATAAATTTGATTAAGCTTGCTGTTTTTTGACCGCCATTTCGGCTGATTTTAAACCATCTCAAATTTGACCAAATTTAAAGCCGTCAAATTTACGCCAAGCTTGCAAGCTTAAATTTAAAGCCCATTAGCGTAAATATATGCCGTATTCGCCGCGTTTTTTAGCTACGCCGACGACTGCCGAGCTCTCGTAACCAGCCTCTTTTAGACGAGATAGAGCCAAATTTGCCTCGCTTTGCGGCACGGCTAGCAGTAATCCGCCCGAAGTCTGCGCGTCGTAAAGCAAGATATCAGCCTCGCCGCTAACGAATTTACATGCAAATTCGCGGTTTTTGTAGCTGCCCTCGGGGATGATACCCATATCGGCAAACTCGTGCGCGGCTGCTATCACTGGCACGTTATCAGGGTAAATTTCAAAGCTGATTTTATCATTTAGCATTTCGCTTAAATGCCCCAAAAAGCCAAATCCCGTAACGTCGGTCGCCGCCGTCACCCTGATGCCTTTTAGCGCGTCTACGGCATAAAAATTTAGCTGTCGCATCGTCTCGACGGCCTGCTCGATTTGGGCCAAATTTAGCAGATCAGCCTTGATCGCCGTGCTTAAAATGCCCGTTCCCAGCGGCTTTGTGAGTATGAGCGCGTCGCCTTCTTGCGCAGTGTTGTTTGACCAAAAGGAGTTTGGCGAAACGACGCCCGTGACGCTAAGGCCGTAATACATCTGCTGCGTCTCTATCGTGTGTCCGCCCACGATCACGCCGCCGCACTCAGCGACTTTATCCTGCCCGCCGCGCAAAATTTCGCCCAAGATTTCGCCGCTTAGGTTGCAACTGTCAAAACCGACGATATTTAGCGCGTTTAGTACCTTGCCGCCCATCGCAAACACGTCGCTTAGGCTGTTTGCGGCCGCTATCTGGCCAAATATAAACGGATCGTCCGCCACCGGCGTGATAAAGTCTAACGTCTGCACGAGCGCGATGTCGTCCGTGATCTTAAAGACGCTTGCGTCTTCGTTTGTACCGATGTTTGAGAGCAAATTTGGGTGAGCTAAATTTAAATCGCCGATAGTTTTGTTTAGACCCGACGGGTCAAGCTTGGCCGCTCAACCCGCCGCTCGGACGAATTTCGTGAGACGTTTGCCGTTATAAATCATAGTTTGATTTGCTCGTGCGTAGTTAAAATTTGCATGACTTCGTAGGCGTTTGACATCTCGCCGACGCTTAGGTCGCTTACGAGCTTGTACGCCTCTAGGCAGCTACCGCAGCTTAAAATTTTAACGCCCGCAGCCTCCAAATCCTTAAGCGATTTAAAGCTCGGATGAGCGCGGTTTGTAGTCATTTTAACGGCATTATTTACGCAGATTACGTATTCTGGTTTATTTTCTACATGCAAAAGCGCGCCTAAAAATTTAGATAGCAAGCTAACGCCCACGTCGCCGCTTCCGGCGTATTCTTCGTTTAGATAAATGACCGTTTTTTTGGTTTTTGGCGTGATTTCACAGACAAATTCGTCAAAATTCGTTAGTTCAAGTTTGAATTCGCCCTTAACGGCGGTGATTTTTGTCTCGGCGCCGTTTTGTTCAACGCTAAATTCAACGTTTTGGTTTTTTAAAAAGCGGCTGATATTTTCTTTTGGAGCGATGGAATTTACTAAAATCTCAAGCTTTTCGCCGTTTTTCAAGCCTTCAAGCGCGTTTTTGGTTCTGATGACCGGCTCAGGGCAAGCTAAATTTCTACAATCGATTTGCATGATTTTTCCTTAAATTTATTACTCTTCAACCTGAAGTCTGGTGGGAATTTTATCTAAAAGATTTTAAATTTCGTATAAAAAAGAGGCTTGCAGGCTCGCCTCTGAGGCAAAAAAGGAGAAAAATTTCTCCTTTTTTATTATTTTAATTTTGGATAAGTTTTTTCGTATTCAGATACCGGGATTTTGTTTTTAGAGATAAGCTCTTGGTACCAGTAGTGGTGAAGTACATAAACCTCTTCTTCTTCTTTGTAGCCAGTTATCATCGACCAGATAGCGCCGTGGATAGCGATGGCCGCCATATAGATGTGCACTAGGAAAAATACCGCGCAAACGATACCAAGAACATTATGAACTAGCGCAGAAGCTCTTAAAACTTCGATCTGGGATACGCCTAGCCAGCTTGCAACGTCCGGGGTTCTAAAGTCAAGGAAAAACATAGCTGCGCCGGTTAGTATCATCACGATACCGCCAGGGATAGCTACCCAGTACCACGCCTTTTGACCGGCATTAAATTTGCCCGCAGGTACGGGACGTTTAACCTTTGATAGATATCCGCCGATGATCATCATCCATCTGATATCATAAACCACAGGCAGCATCCTCACGGTCCAAGCTATCAGCATCGGAGGTACCGAAACGGCAAATAAAATCGTCGCTAATCCGTGGATGTCTTTGCAAAATCTAACAAACGCGCCGCCGCCAAGCTCTGCACCCCACATCATGATGACGCCGGTCGGTATAAGTATCATCCATGCGATCGCCGCAGCGCCGTGAGATACGCGCTCTATCATATTAAACGCATAGACCTTATTACCGTCGTGACTGAAGTGTTTCGGTCCGATGATCAAAAAGTGCAAAATAAACGCGCCGATGACTGCAAAAATAAGCGACAAAGCCGCTATCGCGAAGTAGTCGTTGCCTTGAAGAAAAGTGAAAATCGGCCCCAAACCGTCTTCGTAAGGCTTAATGTTCTCGATTCTACCAGCAGCCCAGATATTGCTCTGATACTGGTTTGTGCTAGGACTCGCCTCGATAGCGAAGGCCCAACAGGCGAAAACCGAAAGCAAACTAAAAATTCTCGTCATGCTATCTCCCTTTGGTTTTGTTTTCCGCCTTAAAAAGCTCGTCGTGGTCGGCATCCAGCCAAAGGCTAAATTTTGCGGATTTTCGTGAAATTATATCAAAAAATAACGTAATGCAAGCTTAGCGTCAAAACAACGCATTTTTAGGCAGTTGCGGCGCTTTTTTACCAAAATCGGGGTCAAATTTATAATCCGCTATATTAATTCATTTATATAAGCTAGATTTTATTTATCTTAAATTTAACTTCGTTT
>CAURKE010000117.1:0-3968 GCA_963525055.1 uncultured Campylobacter sp.
TTGCTTTTGTCTTTGAGCGTGATCGTGGCGATGAGTAGCGCCAAAAATACGGAAAACAGGCTCGCTCCAAGCAGCGGCTCGAGCGAAAAATAAAATGCGATGCCAAGCCCGCCGTATGCGCCGTGAGCGATGCCGCCTGCGATAAAAACCATGCGGTTTATGACCGTGAGCGTGCCGATCACGCCGCAAGCGATGCTAACGAGGATGCCCGCCAGCAGGGCGTTTTGCATAAAATTTAAGCTAAGAGCTTCTAGCATTTGTTTCCTTTTTTTACTTTTTTCTGCACTTTTTGGCGTTACTCGCCGAAACCTGCGCCTTTAAGATGCTAAATTTGGTTTGGTTAAATTTAAGATTCTCTAAAAAATTTTAGTTTTTCTTTTTCTTGGGTGGCGGAAGGGGTTTCTACTTACGAAGCGTCGCCCCTTCCGCCCCCAAACCCCCACCATCCCCACTGCACGTGAGAAGTTGCTGCACTTCGTGCAGATTTAAATTTATCGCTGTTGCGCCGCACGTTTTAAAATTTTACGTTTTCATGATGCAGGTCTCGGCGACCCAAATTTGCAAATTTGACTTCAAATTTGAACGTAAAACGATAAGGCGAAGTATCGCGAGATGATTTTTCGAGTTTTGAAGCAAAATTGAGCGTGCGCTAGGCATATAGCCTGCGGAGCGAAAATTTTGCGAAATCTCGGAAAAGCACTCGCGAGACAAGCCACCGCCAAATTTAATGCTTTCCGCAGCCACACTCCTTGAGCGCCACCTCCACATCGCAAAAATGCCTATGATCTCTCGCCAAATGCTCGATAAAATCCTGCTTTGAGCCGTTCGAGATCTCGTGCATGAAAAGATCGTGATTGACATAGGCGACCTTGGTGGCGAAATTTAGCGTCAAATTTACGTCGTGGCTGATGAGCACGACGCCCGTACCGTCAGCGTTGATCTGCTTTAGTAGCTTATAGACGTCGGCCTGGCCTTTCGTATCGATGCTGGCGGTGGGTTCGTCTAGCATCAAAATTTTAGCCTTTGCGCAAAGCGCGCGCGCGATATAGACACGTTGGCGCTGGCCGCCGCTTAGATCGCCGATCTTTCGCCGCGTAAATTCGCCCATCCCGACGCGCTCCAGCGCCGCCTCGGCCTCTATCTTGTCGTCTTTGCCGTAAAACCCAAACAGCTTTTTATCTATCCGCCCCATCAAAACCACCTCGAGCACGCGCATCGGGAAGCTCTGATTTATCGGGATATTTTGCGGGACGTAGCCCACGGCCTTGCTCACGCTAGCTGGCTCCTGGCCAAACACCTCGATCGTCCCGCCGCTTGGTTTGTTTAGGCCTAGCATTAGCTTTAAAAGCGTGCTTTTGCCCCCGCCGTTTGGGCCGATGATAGCTAGAAAATCTTTGCAATCGTATTCTAAATTTATGCCCTCAAACACGAGGTTTTCATCGTAGCCAAAGCTCAAATTTCGCACCGAAATGTCGCTCATAAAACGCTCACCTTACCCGAAATATAAAACATAAAAACGCCGAGTCCTAGCATAACCAAAAGCGCGGCAAACTCGCAGCAAGTCCGCAGCGCGCGAAATCTCATCGCGCCCTTTAGTTTAAAGCCGCAAACGGCCGCTAAAAATATCACCGCGCCCATGCCAAGCCCCATAAACACGCCGCTGGCAAGCCCCGCCGCGTAGCTGTTTAGGCTAAATGCCAGCACGAAAACCAACAGCGTGCCAGGACACGGCACGAGCGATCCTGCTAGCACCACGAGCCACTCGCTAGCTGTTTTTGGCGCCTTGTTAGAGGCTCTACAGGCCGCGCAGCCGCATTCGCTCTCGTGAGCGGCGGGGCTAAATTTGACGGAATTTACGTTCAAATTTGATGCTGAGGCTAAATTTGAGCCAAAAACTTTACTCGCCCCATTTGCGCCCTTTTCGCCGGAAACGGACGCGGCCGCAAAGCTAAATTTAGGCTTTAGAGCCGTTTTTTTAAGCTTGGCGTAGATCATATAAAGGCTCACGCAAACAATCGTTACGGCCGAGATTTTCGTCATCGCGCCCGCCATGTCGCTAACCTTGTTCGTCAAAAACGCGTTTAAAAAAACGTAGCTAAAAAGCACGAGCAAAAACGCTCCCGCTACGTGCGCGAACCCGACCTTCATCGCAAAAGCCAGCGCGCGCGAGTAGTTGCCGCCGTTTGCGACGAAGTAGCTAGCCGTTAGCATCTTTGCATGCCCAGGGCCAGCGGCGTGCAAAAATCCGTAAAAAAAGCTAACTGCAGCCAGCAGGGCAAAATTTAGTGCATTTAGCTCGGCGCTATTTATCTTGATGAGCTCTTTTAAGCGCTCTAAAAACTGAAGGCTCATACCCGAAACGGAGTCAAATTTCGCCCTATCCTCGGCGTCGATTTGTTCTAAATTTTGCTTATTTTGCGCCTTAACCAGCGAGCTAAGCTCGGGCTTTACGGGCTCTATTTTAGGCACTCTTGAAGTCATTTCAAAAAACGCCGTGCTCAAATTTACGTTTGGTACTAGATAAATTTTATCGGTGAGCGCGTAGGGCTGGGGCGAGCTTATTTTAAAGTTAAAAAATCCCTCGTGGTCAAAAACCTCGACCGTGACGACGCGGCCGTCCTTGACCGCTAAATTTAGCTCTAAAATATACTCGAAATTTAGCCTACCCTCATCCAGATAAACCCGCTGCGAGAGCGTTTTGGTGTGCAGATTTACGGTCTCGCCCGCGCCGTCGTAGTAGCCCACGCTAGTTAGATATCCGCGCGGCACGATGTAGTCGAGCAGGGATTTTTGCACCTTCCATGCTTCGTTTTTGCTAAGCGCTTTATCGGCGTTTTCGTCGTAGCTTTGTAGCGTTAGTTCGGTGAAATTTTCAGAAAACGTCCAGGTTACGGCGGCTGTTTTTATTATGTCGCCTTGGACGTCAAATTTGACCGAGGCGTGCGCGGTTGGGGTGTAAAGCGAGCACAGAGCGCAGGCGTGCGCAAAGCTAAAAAAGGACGCAAAGAGCGCGAAAATAGCGAGTATGCGTCCAAATTTCATTTACAGGCTCTTTGCGAAAATTTGTGCCGTTTTGCGTAGCTCGGCGTCCCAATCAAGCGGCAGTTGATCGATCTCTACGACGCTAGCGCCGCTTTCTTTAGCGATGGTTTGCGCGGCTTTTTTAGAAAACTGCGGAGCGACGAAAATGACCTTCACGCCGTGCTCTTTGGCTTCCTCGATGAGTTCTTTTAGCTCGGCCGGTTTTGGTTCTTTGCCATCCACTTCGATCGCGATTTGCTCTAGATCGTAGCGCTTAGCAAAGTAGCCCCAAGACGGGTGATATACGATAAATTCGCGGTTTTTGACGTTTGCTAGAGTGCTTTTGATAAAGCCGTCAAGCTCGTCGAGCTTAGCTTCAAATTTAGCCAAATTCGCCTCGAAAAGCGCCTTGTTCTCAGGATATTTTTCGCTTAGCGCGGCGGCGATATTTTTAGCTTGGATTTTTACGGAAACGGGATCTAGCCAGATGTGCGGGTCAAATTCGCCGTGGTGATGCTCGTGATCGTGGTGATCGTGGCCTGCATGCTCGTGTTTATGCTCGTGGTGAGCGTGTTCGTGCTTGGCGTCATGGTGGTGCTCGTGGTCCGCGTGCTCGTGATGACCTTCAAATTTGATCTTTTCCACACCAGCGTCGGTTTTTACGATTTTGAGATTTGGATAAGATTTTTGAAATTTCGGCAGCCAAGCCTCCTCAAACTCGATCCCGATAGCAAAATATAGATCGCTTTTCTCAAGCGTGGTCATCTGTTTTGGCTTTGGTTCGTACGTGTGCGGATCGGCTCCCTTGCCTACCATGACGTTTACCTCGACCGCGTCGCCCGCGATTTGCTTCACAAAATACTGCTGCGGCAAAATACTGACGCTAACTTGTCCTTTGGCGTATAGCGCGACTAAGCCCAAACATAAAAACGCGAAAATTTTTCTCA
>CAURKE010000118.1:0-3958 GCA_963525055.1 uncultured Campylobacter sp.
ACGCGCGAACGGTCTGCGTATAGCACTCCTCTAGGCTTGAGGGCGCGATAACGATGCTGTTTACGTCGCCGTGAGTCGGGTTTTTCGCCTGCAGGAGATCGCCCTGCGCCACGCGGGTGGGCAGCCCCGTACTAGGTCCACCGCGCATGACGTTTACGATCACTAGCGGCACCTCCGCGATAAAGCCAAGCCCGATCTGCTCGGCCTTTAGCGAGATGCCGGGACCCGAGCTTGCCGTCATCGCCTTTGCGCCGCTCATCGAGGCTCCAAGCGCCACCGAGATGCCTGCGATCTCGTCCTCCATCTGGATAAATTTACCGCCGTGCTTTGGCAGCAAGACGCTTAACTCGTGCGCGATCTCGCTGCTTGGCGTGATCGGATAACCGCCGAAAAAGTTACACCCGCACTCCACCGCCGCAAGCGCTACTAGCTCGTTGCCGCTAGCGATGATCTCTCTTTTGCCGCCGTTACTATTTAAAAATTCGCTCATTGCCCAGCCTCTAATTTTTCAAATTTATTCTCTTTTACGGCGGTCGCGCGCTCTTTGCTCTCGGCGGTTAGTTTAGCGAATTTAAAACCCTTCTCCGCTACGTAAATCGCAAAATCGGGACAGTGTAGCTCGCACTCGCGGCACCCGATACAGGACTCCGGATGCACCACTTCGATCGTTTTGCCTAGCACCGCGCGCGGCTCGACGGCCATCGCCAGCACGCCCGCAGGACAGCGGCTCACGCAGATATCGCACGCCTTGCAGCGCGAGATATCGACCCAGACGGGGGCGTCAGTTTGTATCAGCATATTTTTCCTTATCAAATTTAACTCGTAACGATAATTTTATAGCATTTAAGTTAAATTTGGTATTTAAAGCGCGCGGTAAAGTAAAATTTGAAGATTTTTTGCATAAAAGCGAGCAAATTTGAAACGCCCTAGCGAATATGCCGTTCTTGATATTTAGGATTTTTGGTTCAAATTTAACGACTATTACGCAATTTGGCGTAGAGTAAATTTAGAAGTTAAATTTACCGCCGCCGATCCGTAAATTTGACGACGATTTAACGGATACGGCGGTAAATTTTAAGACTCAAAACAGTCAAATTTGTGGATGGTTTAGTCCCTCACGCCCACTTTGCCAAATCCCGAAAATCTATTTGACGCAAGGCACGACGTGCTTTTATTTTTACAAGACACGACATAGGAGTTTAGCTCTTTTTTACCTTTTTTACGGGTATTTTTATCGTTTAGGTTCATAAAATCAACCATATTTTTACCCTTGGTATGGTGCGTAAAAGCTACGGTGCCGTCTTTTTCGATGCTACTTACGATGCCTACATGAGTGACGATTTTGGCTTTTTTGTTATTTTTCGTATTTCTAGTCGTGTTGTTGAAAAATATCAAATCCCCGACCTGCGGATCGTCAAAGGCAATTAGGTTTTTACTCTCGTAGAGCTTAAACATCGCTTCGCTCTTTAGGCCGCGCTTGGTGTAAAATTTATCGAGTTCCTTTTCGTCAAAAAAGTCTCGGTTAAATTTTTTATTTATAAGCGTCACGAAACCAGAGCAGTCGCCGCCGTCTCTTTTACCTATATATCCTTGCAGGAGATTAAGCAGGGCCGTCTCTTTTGTATCGAGACGGTCGCCGACTTTGCTTTGCGTAGTCTCGCTTCCCGAGTCTTGGGTTTTACCTTTTTCTAGCGAAGTCGCAATTTGAATTTGACCTTTCTCTGCCGCCATCACAGCCTGAGTTTGGCTTTGCTTTGTCTGCGTCGCGACCGAGGCTTCATTGGTCGGAGCGCTTGGCGAAACGTTAGCGCAGCCCGAAATAAAAGCCGCTAAAAATAGCGCGTGGATTTGTTTTGTTTTGATCTTGGATTTTATAAACATCGGCTACGCGATTACCCCGCTTTCTTTTAAAAATTTGATATTTACAGCCGTTTGCGATTCGCCTTTTTCAAGCGCCGCTTTTTCCTCCGCGCTTGGCTGCTTGATCTCGCGCACGCCGCCCTTGCCTAGCTTAACGAGCCTGCCGCCCGCGCACTCGCCATCTATTACGCAGCAGCTTAGCCACTGATCGCTGCCGGTTTTTATCGCCTCGCACATCTTGGCCGCAGCCGCGCCCGGAGCGTAATACGCCGACGTGCCAAGTAGCTTAACGATCTTTGCGCCGCCGGTTTTAGCCTCCTGCGCTACCGCGTCAAATTCGCCGCCCAGATCCACGCTCACGTTGCTTTGTAACGCGACCATATCGTCGTTGTGAGAGCCTATGATGTGCGCGCTAAAGGCGCTGTTTTTTAGCCCCGTTTTTTGAGAGATCTCGTATTTTAGGCGCGCAGAGTCTAGTTCGCCAGCCATGCCTAGCACCCTGCTTTTATCAAAACCGCTCGTTTTATAGACTAGATACGTGAGCGCGTCAAGCGGGTTGGTTACGTTTATGATGACGCAGTTTGGGGCAAATTTAGCGATTTTCTCCACCGTGCCTTTTACGATGCCTGCGTTTTTTAGCAGCAAATCCTCTCTAGTCTGCCCCTCTTTTCTGGGGCTTCCGGCGGTCACGACCACGATGTCGCTATCCTTAACTAGCTCAAAATCATCACCGCCCGCGACGCTCGCGTCCAGACCGAAAACCGCCGCGCTCTGAGATAGGTCGATCGCCTTTGCGCGCGCCACGTCGCCGAATATATCCACCAGCGCGATCTCATCTGCGATGCCTCTTAGCAAAATAGCGCTAGCCGCGCTTGCGCCTACGTTTCCGGCTCCGATAACTGAAATTTTCATTTTTTTCCTTTTTTATAAAATTTGATTTTGCAAAATTTGATTAAACGTCGCACTTGGCCTCATCGCCGCGCTCGCCTTTTTGCCGTCTGGCTTATAGTATCCGCCGATATCGACCTTTCGTCCTTGCGCCGCGTTTATTTCGGCCACGATCGCGCTCTCTTTTTGTGCGAGATTTTGGGCGGCGAGTTTAAATTTGTCGCCCAGCTGCGTACCGCTAGCGGCAAGCTCGCTCGCCCAGTAAAGCGCGATATAAAAATGACTCGCGCGCGTATCTAGCTGCAAGGCTTCAAACCGCGGGACTTTGTTTTCTTTTAGATAGCGCTCTACGGCCGCATTTAGCGCGTCAGCTAAAATTTGCGCCTCAAGGCTTTGCTTAAAGCCGGCTAACTGCTCAAGACTAGCGCCCAGAGCCAAAAACTCTCCCAGGCTATCCCAGCTTAGGTGATTTTGCTCCAGCAGCTGTTCGGCGAGTCTTGGCGCGCTGCCTCCGGCTCCCGTTTCAAAGATACTTCCACCCTCCATTAGCGGCACGACCGAGAGCATCTTGGCGCTGGTTTCAAGCTCCAAGATCGGAAAAAGATCGGTCAGATAGTCGCGTAGGACATTACCGGTGACGCTGATACAGTCCTCGCCGCGCCTCATGATCTCAAGCGACTTTTTGCAAGCGACCGCGGGAGACATGATCTCTATATCAAGCCCGCTAGTATCGGCGCTTGCTAGCTGCGCTCTTACTTTTTTTAGGATTTCTCGGTCGTGAGCTCTGTTTTCGTCCAGCCAAAATATCGCCTTTTGTCCCGTGATTTTCGCGCGTTTTAGCGCTAGCTCGACCCAGTTTCGCATGGCGACTTCTTTAACCTGCGTCATCCTAAATATATCGCCTTTTTCTAACTCAAATTTAAATAAAATTTCATCTTTTGCATTTAGCACGCGTGCCTCGCCCGCTTCGCTCATCACAAAGGTCTTATCGTGGCTACCGTACTCCTCGGCCTTTTTCGCCATCAGCCCGACATTTGAGACGCTGCCGATTTTAGCGGGATCTAGTGCGCCGTTTGCCTTGATATCCGCGATCGCTGCCTCATAAACGACGGCGTAGGTTTTATCTGGTATCACGGCTTTGGTTTCGCGTAGGGCACCATCTTTATCCCACATTTTGCCGCCGTTTTTTATCATCGCGGGCATCGAAGCG
>CAURKE010000119.1:0-3957 GCA_963525055.1 uncultured Campylobacter sp.
CGTTTATCTCGTCGGCATTTTTGGTGCGAGTTTTTAATCCGCAAATTTTAAAACCATCTACCGCTAAAATTTCCACGACTACTCCTTGTCGCCTTTAAAATTTTCAACCGCTTTGTTCCACATAAGTTTATATTTTCGTTTTAAAAACTCGACTTCTTCTTGCGAATTTTTTAGCTGCTTCGTGAGCGTCTCGACCGTTTTTCTATCCTCGTCGTAGAGTTCTTGCATCGAGATTAGCGCCTCTTTTAAAAATTTATTTTCGTTGCGCAGGGTCTCTAGCGTCTCGTCTTTAGCATCAAGCACCTTTTCGTGCAAATTCAGTATCGTGCCGATCGTCTTTTCAACGAAACTAAAGCCGTCCGAGCCCATCTGCGGCGCAGGCACGGCCACGACGCTAGGCACAACGCTCATCGTGCCTTGGCTAGCCTCTATGAGGATCTCGCCGCCCTCTTCTTTCGTATTTAGCACGCCGCGGTTTATCATCCCCTCGATCACCTCGCGTTCTAGGTGCACGAGCTTGCAAAATTCGTCTATATTTAAGTATGTCTGCATATTTGCTCCTTTAGGCGAGTAAAATTTCCACCTTCGCCGAATCATCCTCCACCTGCTTGGCTTTGGCTGCTCGGTCGGCCTTTAGCATTTCGTCTAGATTTTGATCGTTTAGAGCCAAAATTTGTAGTGCCAGATAGGCTGCGTTTACCGCGCCGGCCTTGCCGATCGCCACGGTGCCCACAGGCATGCCGCCGGGCATCTGCACGGTGGAGTATAGAGCATCCACGCCGCTAAGCGCCGAACCGCCCATAGGTATGCCGATCACGGGGCGAGTGGTGTTTGCCGCGATAGCGCCCGCTAAGTGCGCCGCCATGCCGGCCGCCGCGATAAATACCTGTGCGCCTTTTTCCTCGGCTGCGGCGACGTATTCGCTCGTTCGCTTCGGGCTCCTGTGCGCCGAGCTGATGATTAGCTCATAAGGGACGTTAAATTTTTCAAGCACCTTTGCCGCCTCGCTAACTACGTCGTAGTCGCTTTTGCTTCCCATTATTATAGATACGAATTTCATTTTATTTCCTCTCTTAAAAAGCTAAATTTAGGCAGCCTCGCGCCCAAATTTACTTCGTTTTCGTTGCCGCTGTGGATCTCGGCGATCTCTTTGCCTTTTTTCGTTACTAGTTTTTTAAATTTGATAAATTTCTTGCCGTCGCGACCGAAAATTTGCGAGATTTCGCTCTCGCACTCATCTATCTGCGACCCCAGCGGCGCCACGATCTCATACTCGTTGCCAGGGAAAATTTTATATTTGCATTTAAAAAACTCGCCGTCAATGGTCATGGCGTTTACCTGATGAGTGCCCTCCTCTAGGCTGCTGGCGTGATTTTGCGTATCAGCCTTTTCAAACGGGCGATTTACCAGGTAGCCGTCGGTAAAACCGCGATTTTTTAGCGTATTTAGCTCGCTGGCGTAAATTTGCGCGTCAAATTTGCCGTCCACGGCGTCATCAACGGCCATGCGGTAGGCTCTAGTCGCACAGGCGGCGTAGTATTCGCTTTTCGTGCGGCCTTCGATTTTTAGGCTATCGACCGTGCCGCTTTCGATGATGTCTTTAATGTGCGCGGATAAATTTAAATCCTTCGAGTTCATCACGTGCGTGCCGCTTTCGTCCTCCTCTAGGCGAAACAGCACCCCGCTCTCCTCGCTCTTTGCGTAGAGTTCGTACTTAAACCTGCAGTCGTTTGCGCAGCTACCGCGGTTTGACTGGCGGCCGCTTTGCACGGAGCTAACCAAGCAGCGCCCCGAGTATGCGAAGCACATCGATCCGTGTACGAAAATTTCAATATCCAGCGTTGGGATTTGCTCTTTTATCTTCACGACGTCTTTTAGGCTCATTTCGCGCGCCACGACGATGCGTTTTGCGCCCATTTCGTGGTAGATTTTAGCATCTAAAGCATTCATGACGTTTGCCTGCGTCGAGAGGTGGATCTCGATGTCCGGGGCTATCTCTTTTGCCAGGCTCATGACACCAGGAGTCGCGATGATAAAAGCATCTGGCTTCATCGCCGATATCGTTTGCAAGTGGCGCTTTAGCGGCTCTATTTGCGAATTAAATGGAAATGCGTTTACCGTCGCGTAAAATTTCTTGCCCTTTGCGTGCGTGTATTCGATAGCTTCTTTAAAGGTTTCAAGGTTAAATTCGCGCGCCGAACGAGTGCGAAGCGAAAAGCTCGCCACCGATGCATAAACCGCGTCCGCGCCGTACTCTAGAGCTATTTTTAGCTTGGTTAAATTCCCCGCGGGAGATAAAAGCTCGGGCTTTAGCACTATTTTTTGCCCAAACTTTCTATCAGAGCTTCGATATCGTCGTTGCTGACGAGGTTTTCGGTGTGCGTATCGCCAGCGATATGCACGGCCGAGGCCACGCGCTTATCGTCGTCGATCTTGCCCTCAAACAGGCTGCTCATATACTTGCTAAGCGCGCGCATGACATTAATTACGCGCTCGATCTTTTGACGGTGGATGTCTTGATACTGCATCATATCCATCGCCATCATGATCTCGTCTTCGGCCATCCTGACGTTATCTAGCGTCATTTCGGCGGAGCTTTTTAGGGCGTTATTTTTCTCTAGTGCTTCGGAAAACGCGGCGATGTTCGGGAATTTTTCGTGTAGTTTCGTAAAAATTTCGATATTAGCCTCGATACCGCCGATAATCTCGCTAAGTCCGCTCTCCGCGTCCATAGAAAAGTTATTGATCGCATCAAGCTTGTCAAACATCTGCGTGGCTTTTTCCTCGCTATCCTTTGTGACGTCGTCTAGCTGATGAACCATCTTGTGATCATCCGTCGGTGGAGGCGGAGGCCACGGCATGTTCGAGGATATACGCATCTCGGTGCCCTCGTAGTTTATTATCTGTTCACTCGGCGCCGGATCGGTTTTTTTTGCGCTCTCTTCCGCAGGCGGCGCAGTTTCTTCCGCTGTTTCCTCGCTGATCTCTTCATCTTCGAAATCGCCCGCCATCAAGGCGTCAAGTTCTTCTTGCGTCATAAAAACTCCTATTTAAATTTGGGCTGATTATATAGAAAATTAACGAAATATAAGTTTAAAAACCCAAACTTTATCCTTAAATTTATTAAATTTTAGGTAGCATTTGCAAAATATTTAAGGATAAAAATGAGAGTCGATCTACACAACCACACGCCGCTTTGTAAGCACGCCGTGGATGAGCCTAGTCAGTATGTTTTAAGCGCGATAAATTCGGGCTGCGAGTATTTTGGATTTAGCGATCACGCGCCGATGAAATTTGACGAAGCGTACCGTATGGATTTTTCGCAAATGCCCTCTTACGAGAGTGAGATTTTGCGCCTCAGAGACGAATTTGACGGACAGATCAAAATTTTGCTCGGCTACGAAGTCGATTTTTTAGAGGGCTTTATGGACGAGCGAGTTTTAGGGCGCAAAGTCGATTACCTCATTGGTTCGGTGCATTTTTTGGGCGGTTGGGGCTTTGATAATCCCGAATTTATCGGCGAATACGAAAAACGCGATATAGATCAAATTTGGCGGGATTATTTTTACTGCGTAGAAAAGATGGCAAAGTCCGGTAAATTTGACATAGTCGGGCATTTGGATTTGCTAAAGGTATTTAAATTTATGCCAAAAACCGACGTTAGACTCCTTGCCAAAGACGCGATCGACGCTATAAAAAAGGCAAATTTGACGGTAGAGATAAATGCGGCCGGCTTTAGAAAACCTATCGGCGAGCAGTATCCGAGCGTAAATTTGCTAGAAATGATCGCCGAAAAGGATATCCCAATCACCTTCGGCTCGGACGCTCACGCAAAAGACCAAGTCGGTCTAAACGGCGAAAAATGCGAGCAAATCGCCATAAATTTTGGCTTTAGCAAGTGTGCGGTATTTAAAAACCGCGATAGAGAATTTGTAAAATTTTAGATCGGGTAGAAAA
>CAURKE010000120.1:0-3924 GCA_963525055.1 uncultured Campylobacter sp.
CTCGGCGAGCTAAAAGCGGGCGAAATCGTAAAAATTTTGAAATTTTCTTGACAAATGAAAACGTTTTTGCTAAAATTGCGACTTCTTAAACGGTGCGGGAATAGCTCAGGGGTAGAGCACAACCTTGCCAAGGTTGGGGTCGCGAGTTCGAATCTCGTTTCCCGCTCCATTTTTTTCTTACTATTTTTTCCCATTTTTTTATTTTCGTCAGATTTAGTGCTTTGGCCTATGTATTGCGTTTCAAACGGTAAAATAACGCTTGCGGACTTGGGCTTTACGGACAAAAACGACGAGATTTTAAATTTAGGCGAAAACAAAGCCGCAAAAATAAATTCGCGAGATTTAGCGGAAATTTTAAAAAAGCACGGCGTAAAGCTTGAGGACAAAAGCGGCGGAGAGACGATATTTGTAAAAAACTGCGACGCGTTAGCTCTCGTGCAGCGCGCCTTTTTACAAGAGGTTACGAGCGAGTTTAAGGGGTTACAATTCGTCAAATTTCCGCTCATCGAACCTCAAAATGAACTTCCTAAAAACTTCCACGAATACAAATTTGACAAAATTTACGTAAATAAAATCAATCCAAAAGGTAGCTTTAGAGCTAGTTTTATCACGCCAAACGGCTCGCAGCCAAGCGTATTTTTTAGATACGAAGTTAGCGCAAAAATGCCTGTTTTGCGGGCTACTAAGCCACTAGCGACGCGCCAGATGCTAGGTATAGACGACTTTGCAAAAGACTGGGTCGAGCTTGGCGAGTTTAGCCCCGACATGATGAGCGAAGCGCCAAATGCTAGGCTAGCGACGAAGCAAAACATAAAAAGCGGCGAAGTATTGCGGCTACGGCAATTTACCCCGCTACCGCTCATAAAAAAAGGCGAGCGCGTTAACGCCGTGCTTAGCGACGGTGCGCTCAGTATCATAGTCGAAGTCACCGCGCTAGAAAACGGCAATCTAGGCGAAACGATCAAGGTCAAAAATAACGATAAAAAGGTCTTTAGCGCTCAAATTGTCTCAAAAAAACAGGTGATGATAAGATGAAAATTTTTCTAGGTATCAGCGGCGCAAGTGGCGTAAATTTGGGTTTAAAGCTCGCCCGCGAGATAGCAAAAAGAAGCGAGCTGCATCTGTGCGTGAGTAAAAACGCGATGAACGTGTTAGAAAAAGAGCTAAATTTTACGGATATTTTTTCTAAAAACGGTGCGACGGGTTTCAAATTTAACGCAAACCAAAATAGCGCCAAATTTGACAAAGATCGCGAAGACGCAAAATTTACAAATTTTAGCTCCGCCCAAGGTGAGCTAGATTTTGGAGGCGGAGACGAAAGATCGCAAAATCAAAGCGGCAAATTTACAGATAATGCGCAAGGTTTGGACGACAACGGTTTAAAATTTACCGGTTTGGACAACTGCGCTCTTGACGACGCAGACGGTCAAATTTGCAAATTTGACGGCGGCGAGAAAAACGAGCGGCAAGACGCCCAATTTTTAGGTAAATTTGAGGGCGATAAATTTAAAAACAAAAATAAATTTGATAAAAACAGCGCTCAAAAAGACGAGATTTATCAAATTTGGCAAGATTTGCAAAGTCGCGCCGTTATCTATGACGACTCCGATCTCGCCGCGGCTCCGAGTTCGGGCTCGTTCGGCATAGACGCTACTATCGTCGCACCCTGCTCTGTCAACACCCTAGCTAAAATCCACGCCGGCTTTGCGGATGCTCTGATAACTCGCGCCGCCGCAGTCGCGCTAAAGGAGCGAAAGAGGCTCGTTTTGGGCATTAGAGAGATGCCGTTTTCTACGCTGGCGCTTGAACACGCGGCCAAACTCTCAGCTCTTGGCGCCGTTATCGCGCCACCCGTTTTGGGTTATTATTCGGGTCAAAATAGCCTTGAAGATATGGAAAATTTCATCATCGGCAAGTGGCTTGATCTGCTTGGACTCGAGCATCAAATTTACAAAAGATGGGGCTAAAAAACAGCTGCGCCAGTCGCAAGATAAAGTCCTGTTTTAGCCATAAAATAGTAAAATCATCCTTTAAAATTTAAAGGCGAAAAATGAAAGCTTGTATATATCCGGGTACCTTTGATCCCGTCACAAACGGCCATCTAGACGTCATCAAGCGCGCGGCCAAAATTTTCGATAAAGTCATCGTCGCGGTTGCTGCTAGCGAGAGTAAACAGCCCTATTTTAGCTTGGCTAGACGGGTAGAGATGGCAAAAATCTCGACGACGGACCTAAAAAACGTCGAGGTCGTGGGCTTTGATAACCTGCTCGTCGATTTTGCTAAAAATTGCGGCGTAAACGTCGTGATCCGCGGACTTCGCGCGGTCAGCGACTTTGAGTATGAGCTACAAATCGGCTACGCAAACGCCACGCTTTGGGAGGAACTTGAGACCGTCTATCTGATGCCGAGCCTCAAAAACGCCTTTATCTCAAGCTCGATCGTGCGCTCCGTTCTTAGCCACGACGGCGACGTTAGCAAGCTAGTTCCGGGCGAAATTTTAGAAACTTTGAAAGGCTAAATTTTGTATATTTTATTTGAAGGTATCGACGGCGCGGGCAAAAGCACGCAGATAGCGCGGCTGGCGGCGGCTTACCCGCAAGCGATCGTAACCAAAGAGCCCGGCGGCACGAAGCTTGGCGAAAATTTGCGCGAGATTTTGCTAAAAGAAAACAACCTGGATAAAAGGGCCGAAATTTTGCTATTTTTGGCCGATAGAGCCGAGCATTTCGGTAAAATAATAAAACCAAATTTAGATAAGATGATTTTGAGCGACAGAGGCTTTGTCTCGGGTATGGCCTACGCGCTGGCGGGCGGAAATTTTAGCTTTGAGGAGCTTTTAAATTTAAACAAATTTGCCCTACAAGGAAATTTTCCGCAAAAAATAGTATTTTTTAAAGCGGACGAAAGCACGTTAAGATCGCGCCTAGGCTCGCGCGCGCAGATGGACGGCATAGAGGCTAGAGGTTTTGAGTATCTACTAAGAGTGCAGGATGCGATGGAAGAAATTTTGCAAAAACTAGACGTCCGCTACGTCACGATAGACGCCGCTTGGGACGAAGAAAAAATAACGAATTTGATAAAGGAGTTTATAAATGATTAGCGCATTAAGGGGGATGAAGGATGTTCTGCCGCCCCAGTCGGGACTTTACGAGAGGATAATCAAAATCTGCGAAGAGGTCGCGAAAAACTACGGATACGAGTTCGTGCTGGCTCCGCATCTGGAGCAAACGGCGCTTTTTCGCCGCAGCGTTGGGGAAAGCAGCGACATCGTGGGCAAGGAGATGTATCAGTTTGAGGATAAAGGCGGCAACGACGTTTGCTTGCGTCCGGAGGGTACGGCTGGAGTCGTGCGCGCCTTTATCGAGGCTAAATTTGACCGCGCGGGCGGCGTGAGACGGTATTTTTATCACGGCTCGATGTTTCGCTACGAGCGCCCGCAAAAAGGCCGTTTGCGCGAGTTTCACCAGTTTGGCTGCGAGTGCTTCGGCGAGCCTAGCGTCTATGAGGACGCGAGCGTTATTTTGATGATAAACGAGATTTTCTCGCGCCTTGGTATCAAAACAAAGCTACTTATAAATTCGCTCGGAGACGCCGCTAGCATGGGCGCATACCGTGAAAAGTTGGTTAAATTTTTAGACGAGCACGAGGGTCAAATTTGCGAGGACTGTAAGCGCAGAAAGCTCACAAACCCTATCCGCGTGCTAGACTGCAAGGTAGAAAGCTGCCAAAAAATCTACGAAAACGCACCGCTGATAATCGGCAGTCTAAACGACGAATGCGCGGGCGAGTTTAAAAAGCTGCAAGAGATTTTAAGCGGCAACGGCGTGGAGTTTGAGATAGATCCAAAGCTTGTGCGCGGGCTTGATTACTACTGCAAAACGGCGTTTGAGTTCGTTTCAAACGAGATCGGCGCACAAAGCGCGG
>CAURKE010000121.1:0-3910 GCA_963525055.1 uncultured Campylobacter sp.
ATAGAGGAGCTTTTCTGAAGCAAAACGGCGATCGTTAAAACTACCGCGAAAATAAACTGCAATACTAAAAAAAGCGAATCCATAAAAATCCTTTTAAATTTTCAAAATTAGTCGCGATTATACTAAAAAAGTTTTGAATTTGGGTTAAATTTCTTTTTCTATCTCATAAAGTTCGTAGCGCACGGCTTTAAAAATCTCGGAAATTTTAACGTCGATGAGCTTAAAACACTCCTCTAAAACCCTTGCGCTTTCTTGCGCGCGTTTAATGTTGGCAGTTTGTAAATCGTCCAAATTTAGGCGAATTTGTTCCTCTTTTAGGCTCGGTTTTAGCACGTCGTTTACGGCGTCGCGAAATTTTAAGAATTCTCTTTGCGGTATTTTTGCTTTGTGGCGGAGATTTTTGATTTTTTTAGCGAGGGCTAGGTCGTCAAAGCCGTAACGTCTGACGTCCTCGACGACTCTAAGCCCTTCTTTTAAGCGGTTTAAATTTGCGTCTATTACGCGGTAGAGCCGCTCTTCGTTAGTCATCGCTATTAAAAAATCCTAAAACTCTAAGCAATGAAACGAATAAATTTAAGAAATCAAGGTAAAGATCAACTGCGCCCTCGATCGGAGTTTCGTAGTTGCCGCGGATGATGTTTTGCGTGTCGTAAAGGATATACGCGCTAAACAAAACCGCGCCCACGCTAGCGATCGCAAGCTGTAAAACCGGGCTGTGGAAAAATATATTTATGATCGCAGCCACGAGCAAAACGATAAGCGTGATGAAAAGCATCTTGCCCATCGCGGTAAAGTCGCGTTTGGTGTTCATCGCAAATACGCTAAGTCCGCCAAATGCCACCGTCGTAAGCGTAAAGGCTTGAGCCACTATCGCTGCGCCTCCCGGCATCGCAAAAGTGCGTCCCAAAATAGGCGTAAGCGTAAGTCCGCTAACGAAAGTAAAGGCAAAAAGCAGGATCAAATTTAAGCCCGCTTTGCGTTTAGCAAACATTAGGCCCACCAAAAGTCCTAGCTCAAGTATCACAAATAGCCAGTAGTTGCCCGCTACCGTAGCCCCCAGCGAGCTATAAAGCCCGACATAAGCTCCGACGCTGGCTGCTAAAAGCGAAGCTGCGAAAAGCTGATAGGTTTGCTTGATAAATGTGCTAAGCGCGCTTTGCGAATATTCGCTCGCAACCTCGTGCTCTCTTGAGTTTGCATAGTTTCTGTCATATAAACTCATTTTTTCTCCTTTTTTAAATTTTGACGCAAATTTAGCCAAAAATAGGTAAATAAAATATAAAAGATCGCTGAATTTGACGCGCGAAAAGCATTTTAAAAAATTTTAACGAACTTTGAAACGTTTTTGATATAATATTTTATAAAATTTTTATCGGGAAATGTAGATGCAAGGTATTTTAGACGGCGCAGTTAAATTTATGGAAGAGGATTTTTTAGAGCATAAGGAGCTTTTTGAAAGCCTAGGCGAGAAACAGACGCCGCACACTCTTTTTGTCGGCTGTATCGACTCGCGCGTGGTGCCTAGTCTCATAACAAATACGGTTCCGGGCGACTTAGTCGTCGTGCGAAATATCGCAAACATCGTACCTCCGTACCGCAAAAGCGAGGAGTTCTTGGCTACGACTTCGGCGATCGAGTACGCCTTGCAAACGCTAAACGTGCAAAACGTCATCATCTGCGGGCATAGCAACTGCGGCGGCTGCGCAGCTTTGTGGATGGACGAGGCTAAATTTAGCAAAACGCCAAACGTTAAGCGCTGGCTAGATCTACTAGAACCCGTAAAAAAGCGCGTGCAAAAGCTTTTCGGCGATAATATCGCAAAAAGAGAGTGGATAACCGAGCGCCTAAGCCTCGTAAATTCGTTTGAAAATTTACTGAGCTACCCCGATGTCAAGGCCAAATTTAGAGACGGCGAGCTAAAAATTTACGCCTGGCACTACATAATAGAAACGGGCGAAATCTACAACTACAACTTCGCAACAAAGAGCTTTAAACTGCTAGGAGTCGAGAAATGAGAAAAATTTTAGCCGCCGTTTTTGCGCTGTGCTTTAGCTTAAATTTGTTCGCAAATACCGCAAGCGACGATCTAAACGCAACCGACATCCTAAGCGTCGTAAATCAAATCAACGAAGCAAACTCGCAGATAGCCGTTATCAAGGCGCAGTCCGCCGAAAATAACGAAACAGCCGATAAAAACGTGCTTTTTAGAACCGTCTCGGAGAAAAAAGAAAAACTGATCGAGCAGATCCCATACCTCATCATGCAAATCGAAATCGACGAGGAGCAGGTGCAAAATTTCAAACAAGAGATGCAGGATCTAGAGACGAAAACCAAAAAGCTAAAAAACTCTAGCAATCAAAATTTATACGTCAAAAACATGCTCGAGCTTGAGCGCATGCGGCTTGACGAGCTATTTTACTCCTCGCTTTTAAATTTGGAAAATATCTTTAAAGAGGGCGGCAAAGCCGTAAACGTCAAACTTGCCGTCGAGGAGACGCTGCTTAGCTTTCAGACCGAGTTTTACGCGCAGTTTAAGGCCTTTAAAGACTCGTTAAGCGAAGAAGTAACCCTAGCGCATAAAGGCGAGCTAGACGCGTTAGAGGCGCACAAAAAGACGCTTGAAGAGATACTTCACTATCTGCGCGATAATGCCGAGCTGCTCACGTCAAACTATATCATCTCGGAGCTAAATTTAAAAACGGCGATTGATTTTATCAACGAAAAGGCCTCGTTTACGAGCAAATTTAACGTCGGCAAGGCTGCGATTATATTCGTAGTATTTTTGTTTTTCGTCTCGTTTACGACGCTGCTTAGTAAGCTCACGCTGTGGGCGTTAATGAAATTTTTCGTCAAGCACGACTCGGATAGGCAGACGAAAGGGCGCATCGTCGAGATCATCAAACGCCCGATGCTGCTCACTCTCATCGCCTACGCGATAGATATATGCGTCTCGATCGCGTATTATCCGGCTCCGATGCCGATAAAATTTGCAAATTTTCTTACGATCACTTTCGTTATTGCCGTCACTTGGCTTATACTTAGCGTACTAAACGGCTACGGCATGGTGCTCATCAACGAACTCACCAAAAAAAGCGGGCGCAAAGAGGTGATAAATTTGATCCTAAAGATCATCTATTTCATCATTTTCGTTATCGCGCTACTTATTGTGCTTAGCAAGCTCGGCTTTAATGTCAGCGCCATCATCGCGTCTCTTGGTATCGGCGGCCTTGCGGTAGCTCTTGCGACTAAGGATATCTTGGCGAATTTCTTTGCTTCCGTCATGCTGCTCTTTGACAACTCGTTCTCGCAAGGCGACTGGATCGTGTGCGGCGACATCGAGGGAACGGTCGTGGAGATCGGGCTTAGAAAAACGACCGTGCGAACCTTTGATAATGCCCTTATCTTCGTGCCAAACTCTAAGCTAGCTAGCGATCCGATCCGAAACTGGAGCAGGCGAAAGATGGGGCGACGTATCAGGATGCTAATCGGACTAGAATATAGCGCCACGACCGAACAGATCAAAAAGTGCGTCGATGAGATCAAACAGATGCTAATCGACCACCCAGACATCGCAAAGGGCGACGATATGGGCTCGAAAAAGGCTAGCCGATACGACCGCGGTATCGTCTCGATCGACGACCTGGCGGGATATAAGTCAAATTTATTCGTCGTCGTGGACGAGTTTGCCGATAGCTCGATAAATATCCTCGTGTACTGCTTTTCAAAGACGATAGTCTGGGGCGAGTTTTTGGCCGTCAAAGAGGACGTGATGCTAAAAATAATGAACATAGTAGAGGCCAACGGGCTTGGATTTGCCTTCCCTAGCCAGAGCCTATACGTCGAAGAAGTGAAAAAATAATTTTAAAGGAGAGAAAATGAGCGAAGAATTTGACTACGAAGAGGAAGATTT
>CAURKE010000122.1:0-3864 GCA_963525055.1 uncultured Campylobacter sp.
GTGGCAAGGCTATAAATTTGGAGCAGAATTTCGGTGGCTTTGATTATCCGATAAAAAACGACCAAATCGAGTCGATTATGATAATTTCAGATCTGTCGATAGGCGATTTCAAAGAGGTTGCCGTAAATTCTCAAAAATCCTCCGCACCGCAACCTGAAGAAGAAACAGAGGCCAAAGAAGAGGAAAAGCCAGAGATAGCCTCGTTAGAGGAGGTAAAATCTCAAATCGAAGTCGTAAAAAAACAGGAAACGCCAAAAAAAATAAAACCTAAAATAAAACCGAAGAAAATAGTAAAAAAACCAGTAAAAATCGCCGAAGAAATAAATAAAAAAAGCAATGAAGACACACAAAAAGTTTCAAATTTGGACTCGGATATAAACTCCGTAGTCAAGGATAGCGTAGCTTCGGCCCCCATTAGTGGTAGTGGAACTAGGATAGTCGGCAGTTTCGCAGGTTCCGGCGCAGATAAAAAAAGTTGGCAAGGTATGGTTGTGTCGCACTTAAACAAGCACAAAAAATACCCGAGCGATGCTCTTCTAAGTGGATTTGAAGGTGTCGTTTACGTAAAAGTAAAAATAGCCGCTAACGGCGAAGTGCTAAGCGTTTTATTGACTAAAGGGAGCAAATTTGAGATTTTAAACAACGAAGCGACGGAGCTTTTTAACCGCGCTTCACCTCTGCCGTCACCTCCTAGTGAAATGATGGGCTCAGATCGCGATCTGACGTTAAATTTTCCAATCGAATTTAATATAAAAAAATATAAAGCCTCAAAAAAATAAATTTATCTATCGTGCCTTGGTTTAAAAAGAGTTAATTAAAGATAACCGGTATAAGTAAAAATTTATATATACGGTGATACAATTCTTAAATGACAAGATAATGATTTTGATACGGCTTACCATATAGTCATAGAAGTTATTGACGCTTTCAAATTTAAGCCGCCTGACATCCGCTTATAAAAAATAATCTAGAAGGAAGCATCATGAATAGTTTTAAATTTAACATAGCTTGCATATTGGCTATTTGTTTAGCAAGCGCTGACGCAAAAGACGTCGATTTTAGTACCTTGGAAGTCTCGGCTACTGAGGTCAAAAATAGCGAAAAGGCGTTTTCGACGCCTGGAGCCGTTAGTTCGCGAGAGGATATTAGAAGCGAAAATCAAAGTATAGACTCCGTAGTTAGAAGCTTGCCAGGCAGCTACACGCAAATAGACCAATCTCAGGGTAGCGTGTCCGTAAACATCCGCGGGCTTACAGGGCTTGGGCGCGTAAACACGATGATAGACGGAGTTACGCAGACTTATTACGGTACGTCGAGCGATACGGGTGGGGTTCATAACTTTACCGGCAACATTGGCACTTCAGCCTTTGGAGCACTCATAGATCAAAATTTCCTAGTAGGTATAGACATCGAGAGAGGAAGTTTTAGCGGTGCTCAAAACGGACTTATGGGAAGTGCGAATTTTAGAACCATAGGCGTAAATGACGTTATAACTGACGACCATATTTTTGGCTTTTTAGGTAGATATAGCTATGGCTCAAACGGCGTGGGGCCAAGCTATATGGGTAGTGTCGCGGCGAAAAAAGAATTTGACGGCGGACAAAGCCTAGGCGTACTTTTTGGGTATAGCGGTAAAAAAATCTCGCAAGACTATAAGATAGGCGGCGGTGGCAAAATAAAAGACAATGATAAAGACATCGACGGAGACGGCGTGCCTGATTTGCCTACGGCGTTAGATACCGACTCACTGGAGCAACGTCCAAAAAGCTATCTTTTTAAGCTGGAATATGATAGTGAGATAAACAAAGCTATTTTGGCATATAGGAGATACAGCAACTATCTAGCTAAAAGAGATATAACCAGCGACAACTATCAGCTTGATTATCGTTTTGATCCGTATTCTGACCTGATCGATATAAATTTGCTCTTATCTTATAATAAAACCAGACAAATTTACGATAAAAAAGCAAGACTGGCGTGGGCGGATCTTGAAAAAGGGATGAAATTTAAAAATAGTTCTCTGGTTTTTGATCTTAGCAATACCTTTTTGTTTGATATAACAGATAAGCTTAAATTTAGCTCAAAACTAGGCATAAATACCCTAAATAACGAATATAAACGCATTACGGGAGATGAGGCGTACTCTACACTTAGAACGGCGTATCCTATACCAAACGGTAAACAAAAGATATTTAATTATTATTTAGACAATTCGCTTGAGTATGATATTTTTACCTTCGATGCAAATTTAAATCTCGTAAATTGGAAAACGAGCGGCATAAAAGGCAAATGCTTAGCAGGGAATCCTTACTGCTCTCCACAAGAAGCCGGAGACTTTAAAAGAAAAGATACCGATTTAAACTATTCTCTTATGGCTTCAGCCAAGATTGACGAGTTGTTTTCGCCGTTTATCAGCTACGAAAGAACGACTAGGCCGCTAAACGTACAGGAACTTTTTTCTTCCGGCTCTGTTTATGAAGATATAAACACCGGGCTAAAACCAGAAACCGCAAAAACCTATCAGATCGGCTTTAATAGCCACAAGCACGGTATTTTTTCGGACGACGACGTTTTTGGGCTTAAAGCCGCTTACTACAATACTAAAATAAAAAATTTTATCTACGACAGAATAATCGGCTACACAAATGCTGGCGGCGACGTTACGATGTTTTTGGCTAGATTAAATGACAAAGCCACCTTAAAAGGCTTTGAGCTCGAGTTTTTATACGATATGGACGTATTTTACGCCAAAGCCTCATACACTCGTCAAAAATCCTCCTATCAGCCCTCAGATAGTTTCGCGCTAGACTGGACGAACGGACCTGCTAGTGGAACTACGCAGTTTAGCGAACTGCCGAAATATTACGCTACGATAGACGTTGGAACTAGGCTTTTTAATGAAAAGTTAGTTCTTGGTTCTATAGCCAAAATTACTGGTAAGGCAAAAAGGATAAATCCTAAATTTAACTGGGGTGCTTTTGACGAAAATGATCCGAGATTTAAGATTATCAACACGCAAGAACTGCCAAAAATCCCAACTATTTTCGATTTTTACCTCACCTTCGAGCCGATTAAAAATTTAACCTTTAAATTTGAAGTGCAAAACGTATTCGACAAAAACTACATGGACGCGCTTTATACTTATAATTCATCTTACTCCAGCGACGTATTTAACGACGATATCACTATCTTTAACAATGCTGCCAGGGGTAGGACGATACTGGGAAGTTTTGAGTATAGATATTAAATTTAACGACCGAGTTGCCGCTATAAAAGCGGCACTCTTGGTTTTTGCTCTAAAATTGACCTACATGATCTTTTTTTGCTAAATTTGACCGCATATAAATTTAAGACTATTTTGCTACTATTTCAGACGAAATTTAACCCAAATGGAGAATGCGTGAAAAAATTGATCTTTGTTACGGTGCTTTGGGCGTTTAGTTTTAGTCTCATCGGCGAGTTTTTGGCGGGGCGAGTGGATAGCTATTTCGCCGCGTTTTCGCGCGTCGTGCTTGCGCTTGGCGTATTTTTGCCCTTTATGATTAAGGATTTTGCCGCGAAAAACCTCGCCACCTACACCAAAGTAGCCGCGATCGGCGCGGTTCAGATCGGCGCGATGTATATCTTCTACTACAACTCGTTTGCTTACCTTAGCGTCGCCGAGGTCGCGCTCTTTACGATATTTACGCCGTTTTACGTGAGCGTTGTTTACGACGTGCTCGCGGGCAGGCTTAGGCTGCTGTATCTATTTAGCGTGGGCACGGCGGTTTTGGGTGCGCTCATCATCAAGTACGGCAACGTAAATAGCGGCTTTTGGCATGGATTTTTGCTCGTGCAGGGGGCGAATTTATGCTTTGGCGTCGG
>CAURKE010000123.1:0-3839 GCA_963525055.1 uncultured Campylobacter sp.
GAAAATTTAGCCGCGTTTTCGTCGCTTAAAAATTTATTGATATTTTTAAAGGTAGACTCTAAATTTTTCGTTAGATACTCGGCTCTGTCGCCGATTTTGTCAAAAAAGCTCGCCTCAAGCCCGATGTAGGCCTTTTCGTTTTTATCAAAGAGCGGGCTATCCATGCTGCCGCGCGAGATATTTAGGTAGCCGATGCCCGTGATGCCCTGTATCTCCGCAGACGCCGTGCTATCGGTTCTTATCGGTATGTCTTTTCTCACGGAGAGCTCAAGCTCGATGAGGGCCTCTTTTTCGTCGGCAAAGCGGATATCCTTGACCGTGCCTGCGTCTACGCCGATAAATTTAACCGTGGAGTCCTTTTTGATGCCGCTTGGCAGGCTTGTAGTTTTGATGAAATACGACCTGTAGTCATCGGCCTTTTTCCCGTATCCGCCCAGCCACCACGCCGCGATACCTAGTGCGCTCACTACGAGCACGAAAAAGAGGCCTATCAAAGTATAATTTATTTTATTTCCCACCGTTTTTCCTTGTTTTTAAAAGCTCTTCAAGCGGATTTTCGGGCATTTGCATCAGCTGCTCAAAAGTCCCCTCGAAGGCTATCTTTTTATCCTGAAGTATCAAAAATCTATCTAAAATCGTGCAAATACTGTCTATATCGTGCGTCACCATCACGACCGTGACGCCAAGCGTATCTCGCAGCTCGACCACCAGCTCGTCAAACGCTCGCGCGCTACTTGGGTCAAGGCCGGAGTTTGGCTCGTCTAAAAACAAAATTTTAGGACTTAGCACTAGAGCCCTAGCCATCGCCACGCGCTTTTTCATACCGCCGCTTAGCTCGCTTGGGTACTGCAAAGCGACGTTTTCGCTAAGGCCTACTTTTTGCAGCCAAAACATCGCTATCTCGCGCATCGATCGCTCACTCATCCCGCTATACTCTTTTAGCAGGATATAGATGTTTTCCAGCACATTCATCGAGGTATAAAGCGCGCCGAACTGAAACATCACGCTGCAAGCGAGCTTCATCTCCTGTCTAGCCGCTTCGTCTAGCGACCATAGATCGCGCCCCAGCATCTCGACTTTGCCGCCGCTTGGCTCTTTTAGATATATCATCGTTTTCATCAGCGTCGATTTACCCGTGCCGCTACCGCCGAGTAACCCGTAAATTTCAGCCTCGTTTACGTGGAAATTTAGCCCGTCGTGGATCACCCTGTCGCCAAATTTCGTCGTTAAATCAGTCGCTTTTATTATCATTTATATGCCTAGTTGCGTGAAAATAATTGAAAACAGCGCGTCCACCATAATCACGCCAAATATCGCATTTACCACGCTTACGGTCGTATAAGTGCCCACGCTTTGAGTATTTCCGCCGATCTGAAAGCCTCTCATGCAGCCGATAAACGCGATCACGACGCCAAAAAACGGAGCCTTAAAAAGACCGACGTAAAGATGTTTGATATCCACCTCTTGGCCAAACCTCGCTAGATAGCTATCAAAGCTAATATTTAGGTAGTTTTCCATCACGACCATCTCGCCGAAAATCCCCGCCACGTCGGCTAAAAATACGATAAGAGGCATAGCTACGATGAGAGCTATCACGCGAGGAAGAACGAGAAATTTAAACGGATCAAATCCCATCGTTTTCATCGCGTCGATCTCTTCGGTGATTTTCATAACGCCGATTTGCGCGGTAAAGCTAGACGCCAGACGCCCCGCCACGATGATAGCGGCGATAAGCGGAGCTATCTCGCGCAGGGTCAAAAGACCCATCATCTCGACGATTATTATCGTGGCGCCGAAACTCTCTAGCAAATTTGAACCCTGATATGCCAGCACGATGCCGATGAGAAAAGAGGTGAGGCACACGATAAAAACCGACTTTATGCCCGCATCCTCAAAATATGCCAAAATTTCCTTCACGCGGATATTTTTTAGCATGAATATCTTGCTAAATTTGATCAAAAACTCACCCATAAAATTTAAAAACGCGCAAAATCCAGCAAAAAACGCGGCCAAATTTTTGCCGATTTGAGAGAATGGATTTTCGTGAGGTTTGGCGTCTATGATCTGCTTTATTTTGGGATTTATTTCGCTATTTATCGAGGCAAAAATCTTTTGTGCGTGCGGATTTAAATTTACGAGCTCATACTCTTTGCGAGCGTTTAAAAAGGTATTTTTAAAAAACAGCGCGGCTGCGTAATCAAGCTCTTTTACGTCTTGAAAATTTAAAACGATTTTATTAAATTTCTTTGAGCCGATGAGCGCGGCCGTCTGAGTCCAAATTTGAGCCGGCAGCTTGTAGTTCCAGTCGTTTTTTAGATTTATAGTTAGCTTGCCGCCGCTTTGCTCGCACTTGTAAAATTCGCTTTCAAATTTTAAAAAAAGAGGCAAATTTAGGCCTTTTTAGCGTTATTTTTTTTCTTTATCACGTAGTCTATGTCGCCGTCCTCGGTCTCGACTTTGGCTATCGTGATTATTCGCGCGATCTCGTTTTCGCGGGTGCTATACGTGATGTCGCGAGCAGGATCAACGAGCCTAAATTTTATCTCGTTAAATTCGCGCCAATTACTGTGATTTATCACTTTTGAGTTAAATATACCCTCTTGAATATTTGTTATCTCGCCCCTTAGCTCGGCGATCGCGGCTTTTTTCTCGCGAAATTCTTTTAAAAGCGCGTTGTACTCGTGCACTAGTTGCTGATACTCTTTTAGCTTTTTCATAAACGTCGCGGGCGGAGTGTTGTTCGTGCTTTTTAGTTCTTCGATTTTAGCCTTGATGACGTTTATCGGGCCTCTATTTTCTTCGATGACGCATCTTTTGGACTCTAGCGTGCGCGGCATTTTTACGATCTGCTCTCTGATAGCTTTTATCTTAGCCATGCGCTCGTTTATCTGCTCGCCCGTGTTTTTTATCATGCTAAAATCGACTAAAATTTTATTATTCACGCCTTTTAGCTTTTTTATTTCCAAAGTATCGGCGATTATGATATTTGAGTTTGATACGAGCGTATCTATAGCGACGCTTTCGGCGATTATCTCGCCGCCGATGACCGATTTTATCACGGCTTTTTTAGCTTTTACCTTGCCGCCTTCGAGCCTATCTATTTCGACGCTCTCGCCTTCAAAGCTACCGATATGTACGGCTATTTTCGCCTCTTTCGCCTCGATGAGGGCTTTGGCATGGGTTTGTCCACCGATCGTTACTTTGTTCGCCTTTACTACGGCGTTTGCAGCGACGTTTCCCTCGACGTTTACTTCGTTTGCCTCGACCGTCATACCCGTGCCTATGGCGTCTTTCGTTAGATCTTTTTCTTTTACGTTTAGCGTTACGTTGGTATCAAGCCCAGTATCGACCGAGCCTGTGGTTTTAAACGTGATTTCGTTTACGTCAAGTTCGTCTTTGATGTCAAAAACGCCTTTTTCCTCTTTGACGTAGCCAGGTTTCTTGGCGAAAAATTTTATCCCCTCGTTATCTTCTTTTGCATAGATATTTTCGGTGTGTTCGGGCATTTTCGTTATCGTAGCTTTGGCTTTTTGCGCTGGCAGGAAATTTCCTCGCACGTCGCGGCCGCTTGTACCGTCTCTTAGTTTTACGTATTCGATTATGAGCTCGTTTTCGACGACTCCGAGCAGATAGCCTCTGTTTGCGTAGTCGATCTTGTCGTTTTCATCTACGTTTCTTATTTTTGTTTTGTAGTGATAGATTAGCGCGTCGTCCGTGGACGGAACTACGTTTACGCCTACAGTCACGGCAAAGGTATAGTCCTTGTCGATAAATTCTTTTACTCTTAAAACCGAAGAAATTTTAGCGACCTCTTCTAGCATCGTTTTGTTTCTGATACC
>CAURKE010000124.1:0-3780 GCA_963525055.1 uncultured Campylobacter sp.
AATTCCTTGCTATAGCCCTTTTGCCAGAGGTATTTTTTGGCTTCGGCGGAGGCTTTTAGGACGACTTTTTTTTCGGCGAGGCTTGAGTTTATCTCGTTAATTATCTTTTGCGCGATGAGGCCTAGCGCGTCCTCGCTAAGGTCGTTAAAATGCACGATTTTATCGATGCGGTTGCGAAACTCGGGGCTGAAAAATCCCTTTACCGCCGAGTCCGCTTTGCCGCTTTCATCCTTGCTAAAGCCAAGCGTCGGAGCCTCTTTTGAGCCCAAATTTGAGCTCATTATGATGACGGCGTTGCTAAAATCGCTCTTTGCGCCCGTGTTATCCGTGAGGCTCGCGCTGTCAAAAATTTGCAAAAAGACGTTTATCATCTCGTCGCTAGCCTTTTCGATCTCGTCAAACAAAATCACGCTATAAGGGTGCTTTTTAACGGCGTTTGTGAGTATGCCGCCCTCTTCAAACCCGACATATCCCGGAGGCGCGCCGATGAGACGCGAGACACTGTGTTTTTCCATGTACTCGCTCATATCAAATCGCTCGAAATGCACGCCCAAATTTCGCGCTAGAGCCGCGCTTAGCTCGCTTTTGCCCACGCCGCTTGATCCAGTAAATAAAAACACACCGACTGGCGCGTTTGGTTGCTTTAGCCCCGCATACGAGCGCTTGATCGCCGCTACTAGCGTATCTACGGCCTCGTCTTGGCCGAAAATTTCAGATTTTAGCCTTTGGGCTAGATTTTTCAAATTTGCCGCGGCGTCCGATTTTAGATTGGTATCGGGGATATTTGCCATCTTACTCAAAACCGCGCTTAGATCGGACATTTTTACGGTTTTGCTTCTGTTTTGTAGGGCTAGAGCCGCGCCGACCTCGTCGATGAGATCGATGGCGCTATCTGGCAAAAATCTATCGTTTAGGTACTTTTTGGCTAGTTCTACGCTTTTAGCTAAAATTTCGTCGCTAAATTTGACTCCGTGAAAGCTCTCGTATTTGGCGCGAAGCCCTTTTAGGATCTCGACGCTTTCGTCCGCGCTCGGCTCTACGACGTCGATTTTAGCAAATCTGCGCGAGAGGGCTTTTTCTTTTTCAAAAAAGCTGCGATACTCCGCGTACGTCGTTGCTCCGATGCAGCGAAGCGAGCCGTTAGCAAGCGCGGGCTTTAGTAAATTCGACATATCAAGTCCGCCGCCGCTCGTAGCTCCTGCGCCCACGATCGTATGGATCTCGTCGATAAAAACTATCGCGTCCTCCTGCTCGGCTACCTCGTCCATCACGTCTTTTAGGCGTTTTTCAAAGTCGCCGCGATACTTCGTGCCCGCTATCATCGCGCCGATATCCAGGGCGAAAATTTGCGCCTGCTTTAGCCGCTGGGGCAGCTCGCCGCTTGCGATTTTTAACGCAAGCCCCTCGACTACGGCGGTTTTGCCCACGCCCGCTTCGCCTACTAGGATTGGATTGTTTTTCTTGCGGCGGCTTAGCGTTTGCATTAGCCTTGCTAGCTCGTTTTCGCGCCCGATGATCGGATCGATCTTGCCCTCGGCGGCTAGTTTGGTTAAATTTGACGAGTATTTGGCAAGGTTTTGGAAGTTTTTAGCGCGAGCCTGCTTGTCGTCTTTTGCGCGCTGTTTGATCTTTTGCGCATCGACGTCGTAAAATTCTAAAATTTTAGCCCCGTACGTGTCGCCTCTGGCCGCTATTTTAAAAAGCAAATCCCTGATGCCGACGTTTTTATCCTTTAGCTCGGTGTTTAGCTCTTTAAAAATTTGCTCCAAAAGCACCGTCATGCGCGGCTGTTTGTGGTGCGGGACTTGCTCGTTGGTTTGCAGTAGATAGTTTTTTAGATCGCTTTTTAGTCCCTCGACGTCGGTTAGGCCCGCGTCAGCCAGGATATCTCTAGTCTCTTCGTTTAAATTTACCAGCACGAAAAGTACGTGCTCGCTGGTTAGATACTCGTGAAAATTCGAGTAGGCAAACTGCCCGGCCTTTTCCAACAGATAGCTTAAATCCGAGTCAAACATCATTTCCTCCTCTTTGCGCCTTTTGCGCGCCCGTTTTTGCGGGCTATTCTTCCTCGACGACGGCCTTTAGCGGGTAGCCCGCGGCGGCTGCGGCTTTTAGCGTTTGGTTTTGTTTGGTTTGGGCGATCTCTTTGTTATAGACGCCGGCCACTCCGCTGCCTTCGTTGTGGATTTTTAACATCACGGTTACCGCGCTTTGGGCTGTGTGGTGAAAAATCTCGACCAGCACGCTCACGACGAAATCCATACTCGTAACGTCGTCGTTTAGTAAAACAACCTTAAATTTACGCGGAAATTCAGGTTTTTCCTTTAGCGCGACGTCTCGCTCCCGCTCGGTGGCGGTTTTAGCGGGCATTTTTTATTCTTTCAAAATCCTTTGTCATCGCATCTAGATGGATACCGCCTAGATAGTATTTCACGCCGAATTTCCCGCTATCTACGTCGGTTAGCTCCTGATATACGCCGCCTTTTAGCACCATTTTTATAGGCACGCTCTCAAGCCGCTCGTATTTTATATCCTCTAAAATTTGAGCCGAAAGCCTGTCGTTGGTCTTTATGTCGTTTGAGATAAAGTAAAAGGCGTTGTATTTTTGCGCGAAATTTTCTACAACGTACTCGTTCGTAACGTTTTCAAAGTGCGTTAGCCCCACGATCGTAAAGTCGTTTAGATTATCGATCTGAAATTTGGTGAGATCGGGAGCTTCTTTTTGACACGGCGGACAAAACGTGCCGAATATATCAAACATCAAAATTTTATCCTCGTCGCCTTTGATCACAAAGCCGCCCTCCACGCGTTTTAGCGTGAGGTCTTTGCCAAACACGCTCTTTAGCGCGATCTCATCGCCCGTTTTATAGCCCTCTATCTTTACGGGAGCCTTCGCCGTCTCGTCCTCGCCGCAGCCTGCTAGAAATATCGCGCAGGCCAAAGCCGCCAAAATCGCCTTTATGGTTTTTTTCATATTATTTTCCTTGTTTTGATCTTAGTTGGGTTATGCTTTCGCCGCCAAAGCCGTAGTCGTCGGTGCTAACTTCCTCTATCACGACGACGGTTCTGCTCGCGTCGCGCTTTAGCGTATCGCCCAGCAGTTTTGTCACGCCTGCTATGAGCGCGCGCTTTTGCTCGGCGCTTACGGCCTCTTTTTCTTTTGTGATTTTTATATTTACGTAGGGCACCGGCTTTCCTTAAACGTATTTTTTCATCGCCGCACGCGCTTCTTTGTCGGCTTCTTTGCGTTTTATCGTCTCGCGCTTATCGTGCAAATTTTTACCTTTTGCAAGCGCAACCCGCGCCTTTACGATGTTTTTGTCGTTTAGATAGAGCGCTAAAACCACTAGCGTGAGGCCATCTTGCGTGACTTGACCGAAAATTTTATCTATCTGCTTTCGGTGCATCAGTAGCTTTCTAGGAGCCCGCTCGTCCGGGCGAAACGCCGAGTGCGTCGTGTTTAGGTGGCTGATGTGCGCGTTTAGCAAAAACAGCTCGCCCTTTATCACGCGTGCAAAGCTATCTTTTAGATTTGCACGGCCCGCCCGCAGAGCCTTTACCTCGCTACCCTTTAGCACGATGCCCGCCTCGAAGGTTTCGATAATGCTAAAGTCAAACAGCGCCTTTTTATTTTTGGCTAAATCCTTACCCATTTTTTACCTTTTTATTTTAAGAAAAACACGCTCGCGCCGCTACCGCTTAGGAAAAAATCCCTAAATTTATCCATCTGCGGATAAATTTTAAAACACGGCGCAAAAAGATCGTTTAGTTTGCGATTTT
>CAURKE010000125.1:0-3773 GCA_963525055.1 uncultured Campylobacter sp.
GCCGATAAATCTATCTCGCATAGATGCGCGATATTTTCGCTTTTAAGCGATAAGCCAAGCCGCGTGAAAAACTATCTAAAGGCCGAGGATACGCTAAATACGCTAGAAATCGTAAAAAATCTCGGCGCTCGTATCGAGGAAAAAGAGGGCGAGCTAATCATAACTCCGAGCGCAAATTTAAAAGAGCCTAGCGTTGTTTTAGAGTGCGGAAACTCTGGCACGGCGATGAGGCTTTTTATGGGCTTTTTGGCCGCTAGCGAGGGCTTTTTCGTGCTAAGCGGGGATAAGTTTTTAAACCGTCGTCCGATGGCGCGCGTGGCTAAACCGTTAATCAGCGTCGGAGCCAAGATAGACGGCGCAAACGGTGGAGATCACGCGCCACTGGCTATACGCGGCAAGAAACTGGAGTATTTTAAATTTGATAGTAAAATCGCCTCTGCGCAGGTAAAATCGGCGCTGATTTTGGCGGGACTAAAATCAAACGGCTGCGAGCTTAGCGAGCCTGAGCTTAGCCGCGATCACACCGAACGCATGCTAAAAGGTATGGGCGCGAGTTTGCAAATTTTACCCCGCGGCGTCAAGGTTGAGCCGATGAACGCGCCGCTAAAACCGCTTGAAATTTGCGTTCCAAACGACCCTAGTTCGGCGTTTTTCTTTGCTGTGGCTGCAGCGATAATCCCAAATTCTCACATCGTGCTAAAAAATATGCTGCTAAATAAAACGCGTGTGGAGGCCTTTAAAATTTTAGCCAAAATGGGCTCGCAAGTAACGTTTAAAGAGACTTCTAGCACATACGAAAGCATCGGCGAGATCGAGATAAAACACTCGCCGTTAAAGGCCGTGGACGTGAGTGAAAATATCTCATGGCTAATCGACGAGGTGCCCGCGCTTGCCATAGCTTTTGCAAATGCGCAGGGCATAAGTAGCGTTAGAAACGCAAAAGAGCTTCGTGTCAAAGAGAGCGACCGCATCGCGATCATGGTGCAAGGACTACGAAAATGCGGGCTTGAAGTCGAAGAATTTGAAGACGGCTTTAGCGTAAAAGGCGGCGAGGCAAACTGCGCTATTATAGATAGCAGCGGTGATCACCGTATTGCGATGAGCTTTGCGGTGCTTGGGCTAAAATGCGGAATGGTTATAGAAAAGAGCGAATTTATCGCGACTTCGTTTCCGAATTTTGGCGGGATTTTAAGACAACTGGGAGCTAGCGTTGAGGATTGAGCTTGCTAGCAGTTACGGCTTTTGTTTTGGCGTCAAGCGCGCTATAAAAATCGCCGAAAATGCCAAGGATGCCGTAACTATCGGACCCATCATCCATAACAACGACGAGATAAACCGCCTAAATAAAAATTTTAACGTCAAAACGCTTGAGGGTATAAACGAAATCGACGGCGAAAAAAAGGCGATCATACGTACGCACGGCATCACGAAAGGCGACCTAGCCGAGCTAAAAAAAAGCGATATAAAAGTGATTGATGCTACGTGCCCATTTGTGACCAAACCGCAGCAAATTTGCGAGAAAATGAGCAAAGAGGGCTACGATATCGTGATATTTGGCGATGAAAAACACCCCGAGATAAAGGGCGTAAAATCGTACGCCGTCGGTAAGGTTTTCGTCGTACTAGAAGAGAGTGAGCTAGAGAACGTAAAACTAGCTCAAAAAGTAGCCGTCATCAGTCAAACGACGCGTAAAGTAGAAAAATTTATGCAAATCGTAAATTATTTGATGTTGCGTGTAAAAGAGGTGCGCGTTTTTAACACGATTTGTAATGCTACTTTTGAAAACCAAGAAGCTGTTAAAAACTTAGCCGTTAGAGCCGACGTGATGGTCGTAATCGGCGGCAAAAACAGTTCAAACACAAAGCAGCTCTATCTCATCTCAAAAACTGCTTGCGAGGATAGCTATCTCGTGGAAAATGAACTGGAGCTCGAACGCTCATGGTTTGAGGGAAAAAATCTCTGCGGAGTGAGCGCAGGAGCCTCTACGCCCGATTGGATTATCCAAAAAGTGATCGATAGGCTTGAGAGTTTTCAAATTTAACAAATACTCATTACTTTTTTAAACAAAATTTTAAATTTGACTCCGAAATTTCGCAAGTTAATCTACAAATAAGTTAATATTAAGTAAAATTAAGACTAATTGTGTTAAAAGCAAAATATATACAAAAGGAACAAGATGGCTGCGGTGAACAAAAAAGTTCAACTTAGTAAGGCAAACGACGGTATCGAAGACGACGATTTTGCCGCGATGTTAGAGGAGTCTTTTAGAAAGACAGAAGAGGATAGCGACGGAATAATCGTCGATATTAAAGGCGACGAGGTTTTTGTAAACGTCGGTAAAAAATCAGAGGGAATTTTAAATATTTCCGAGATCCAGGACGAAAACGGAGAGCTTAAATTTAAAGCTGGCGACACGATCAAAGTCGTAATAACCGGTTCAAGAGGCGGCAAACCTATCGTTTCTCACAAAAAAGCACTTAGAAAAGAAAAAGTAAAAGCTTACATAGACTCATATAACGAAGAAAATCAAGACGTATTTGACGTAAAAATAATCGGTAAAAACAAAGGCGGTTTTGTTGCTCAAAATAATGACGGCATCGAGTTTTTCTTGCCTCGCTCGCAAAGCGGCTTTAGAGAAGATAACGCTGTAATAGGAAAGTCGTTTAAAGTAAAAGTCATAAAGATAGATAAGGATGAGCAAAGCATCATTGTATCTAGAAAAAAACTACTCGATGAAGATAGAAGAAAAAAAAGAGAAGCGATATCTGCAGTCGCTGAAAATACGGACGTGATAGAGGGCGTGGTTAAAAAAATCACTACTTACGGCATGTTTGTAGACGTAGGCGGAGTGGATGGACTCGTGCACTACAGCGAGATAAGTTATAAAGGACCAGTAAATCCTGGCTCTATCTATAAAGAAGGTGATAAAGTTTTAGTAAAAGTCATCAAATACGATAACGAGAAAAAACACCTTTCACTATCTATCAAGGCTGCAACTCCTGATCCGTGGGATGAGATAAAAGACGGTCTAGAAGTGGGTGACACTATAAAAGTAACAGTCAGCAACATCGAGCCTTATGGCGCATTTGTGGATCTTGGTAACGATATAGAGGGCTTTTTGCACATTTCTGAAATTTCATGGGATAAAAATATCAAAAATCCAAAAGATCACATTAGTGAGGGCGAGGAGCTTGACGTCGAGGTTATCGAGATAGACGCGAAAGACCGCCGCTTAAGAGTGAGCCTAAAAAATCTACTCAAAAAACCATTTGACGAATTTAAGGCCAAATTTAAAGAAGGCGATGTCACCAAAGGCGTAGTTACTAGCGTGACGAACTTTGGCGCGTTTGTTAGGATTGGTGGAGTAGAGGGTTTGCTTCACAATGAAGACGCTTCTTGGGATAGAAACGACAAGTGTAAAGATTTGTTTAAAGTAGGCGATGAGATCGAGGTCAAAATCATCAAAATAGATTCTGACGAGCAAAAAATTTCACTTAGCCAAAAAGATCTAAAGCAAAGCCCGGTACAAGCTTATGCTAAGAAATTTAATGTAGGCGACATCGTGACGGGCAAAATTCGCGATATTAAAGATTTCGGCGTATTTGTAGAACTTGGCGATAACGTCGATGCGCTCATCCGCAAAGAAGACCTCGGTAGCGTAAGCGCTGAAAGTCTAAATATAAACGACAATATCGAAGCAGCGATAGCCTTTATCGATGAGAAGAAAAATAGAATCCGCCTAAGCGTAAGACGCCTTGCGAGACAAAAAGAGC
>CAURKE010000126.1:0-3745 GCA_963525055.1 uncultured Campylobacter sp.
CGACCAAGCCACCAAATTTGACGTAGGCGCGCAGCAGTCGGTAGTTTAGAAAATACTTGCGCGATAGATGAAATTTTACGCCCGCAGCCTCGCGCTCGCGTACCTTTTCATAAAGCTCCAGCCGCTCCTCGATGCCTCCCGGCATCACGCGTCCGCTAACCTCGCTCATCAGCTCGCTAAGCGGCAGTTTTTGCGCCTCGCGCTGTTTGCTGAGCCCAAAAATACAGCCGCAGTAGTTTTGATGATAGAGTTTATCTTTTTTAGCGAGCTCAAACTGCGCGTTAGTGCCGCCGCCAGCGCGGTAATCCACGGCAAAGGTTTCAAGGCCGTATTCGTTAGCGGCCTTATTTAGCGCGGCTTCTAGCTGCGAGAAGTCCTTTTTCGGGCTCATCAGCAGCGTCGTAGTGATAGATTTTTCGCCTAGTTCGCGCGCTTTTTTGGCCGAATTTCCCACGCGAAAATCAAAGCAATACGCACAGCGCTTGCCCTTTTCGGGCTCGTTCTCAAGCCCCTTTGCGCCCTTTAGCCACGCCTCGTACTCGTATTCGCCGCAGATGAGCTCGGCGCCTAGCTTTTCGCAGCTCCTTTTTACGTCGCGAAACCTCATCAAAAACTCGCTGTACGGATGGATGTTGGGGTCGTAGAAATAGCCGACGAGACGCTCGTGCGGGCGGTCGGCGCGCAGGCGTTGCAGGAAATAGTGGCTGTCGACGGAGCAGCAGATATGAACTAACATTTTACCTTTCTACGGCTCGTCTCGCGGCGCTATACGTCGTTGTCTTAAAATTTCGCTCGGTCATTACCCACACGGTAACTCCCGTCGCAAAATTTTCAGCCGCCTAGTCTAGCCGTGCGATACTTCGCCTTTTTCGTTTAAATTCATGACGGTCGCGTGTCTCACTCTTGATTAAAATACGCCTATTTCGTCTTGAATAATTTTTGCCGATTTTACTAAATTTAACTGCAAATTTCATTAAAGCTAGCGGCTTAAATTTAAAAAAACGCGCAGCGTGCCAAATTTTGACTAAACCAAATTTAGCACCGTCAAGATGCAGGTCTAGGCGCATAAAATTTTGAGTTAAATTTGCAAATTTGAGCGTAAAAAGTCAAGGCGAAGTATTTTGAGATGATTTTTGGGGTTGCGCAGGTAAAATTTAGCGTAGGCTGGACAGATAGTCCGCCGAGCTAAATTTTAGCAAGCTCCGCAAAAAGCACTCAAAAGACGAGCCGCCAAATTTGTAAATTTATCCCTTTAAAAATTCTATGATTTTTTCTTCACATTCCCCGACGCTGCCGCTAAATTTACTCTCAAACTGCGATCCATTAAACGTCCGCTGGCGCTTGGCCAGCTGCGCAGTGTGCGTGCATATAAGCTCCTCCAGCTCGGCCTCGGTTTTGATCTCGCCTCGCAAAAACTCTCCGCACTCTTTTAGTCCGACCGAGTTTAGCGGCTTTGGTCGCTGCGGATACCGCGCAAACAGCTCTCTTGCTTCGCCCAACAAACCCTGCTCAAACATCGCTCTAGTGCGATCTTTAATGCGTCCTCTTAGCTCCACCCTATCCCAGCTAAGCTCAAAAATCGCCAAATTTGACGCGACGGGAGCTAGGGTATTTTCGCGCAGATACGCGCTCACGGCCTCGCCGCGTCCGCTAGAGCGCAAAAACGAGTAGATGTCAAACCACTTTTGCAAGCGGTATGTATCGTTTGCGCTAAATTTGGCGCCAAATTCGGGATCAAGGCTTGAAACTAGCTCGTAAATTTGAGCGTTGCTTAGGCCGCTTTCTACGCGCTCAAATTTAGGCGTGAGACCCGATAGTAAGGCCTTTAGATAAAATCCGCTACCGCCGGTTATAAATAAGTTTTTACCGTTTTTTTGCGCAAATTCGCGAGCCGTTTTATAAACCTCAAAAAACATACCGACGTCAAAATGCTCGTCCGGCATCAGCAAATTTACCCCAAAATGCGGCACTGAGGCTAGCTCGTCCGAGCTGGGCTTGGCGCTAGCGATATCGATAAATTTATAAACGCAAAGCGAATCAAGACTCAAAATCGCTCCGTTAAATTCGCTTGCAAGCTTTAGCGCGAGCACCGTTTTACCGCTAGCCGTGGTGCCGATGATGGCGAGTTCTTTCATAAAAATGCCTTAAAATTCGTGAATCTGCTCAAATTTTATCACATTTTACGCTTTTATAAGATAAAATAAAGCAAAAATTTCAGGAAGATTATGCAAAAATTTATAAATATTTTAAAAGATATTAACGAACTGATCGTCTTTAAGCACTCGGTTTTCGCGCTACCTTTTATCTTTACCGCGATGATAACGGCGAGCGCGCAGGTAAACGGCACGGCTTGGTTTGGCTGGAAGTTGCTTGTTTTAGGCGTTCTTTGCGCGGTTTCGGCGCGAAATTTTGCGATGGCTTTTAACCGCTATAAGGACGAAGATATCGACAAACTAAACCCGCGCACGGCAAATCGCCCAAGCGTGGACGGGCGTATCGGCAGGACGAATCTGCAAATTTTTATCGCGGCAAACGCCGCCATCTTCGTGCTTGTCGCCTATCTCGTAAACGAGCTTGCGTTTTGGCTGAGCTTTCCGATCCTAGCGGTGCTTGGCGGATATTCGCTTTTTAAGCGTTTTAGCGAGCTAGCGCACCTAGTCCTGGGCCTCTCGCTAGGCCTTGCGCCCATCGCCGGAGCCGTCGCCGTTGCGGGCGAGATACCGCTTTTTAGCGTGCTGCTCTGCCTTGGCGTGATGTTTTGGGTGGCGGGATTTGACCTGCTTTATTCGCTCCAAGATATCGAATTTGACCGCGAGCACGGGCTTTTTAGCGTACCTAGCGTTTACGGCGAAAAGGCTACGATGTTTATCTCGGCGATATTTCACGCCACGGCCGTGATCTTTTGGTTGCTTTTTGCGTGGGCAGGATGGCTTGGCACGGCCGCGTATGCGGGCATTTTGCTTTGCGGAGGTATCTTAGTGGCCGAGCACCGCATCGTCAGGCGAGATTTTAGTAAGATCGACCGCGCGTTTTTCACGCTAAACGGCTATCTTGGCATACTTTTTTTCGTTTTCGTTTGGGCTAGCCTATGAGACTGGTTCCGGCAAATTTAGACATAGTTTTTGAGGAAATCGGCGAGCGCGAGAGCGAGTTTTTACGCGAATTCGACAAGCTAAGCGGCAACGAGGACGATCCGCTGGGAGCGTGGATAAAGCGCGCCAAAGCAAAGGGCGACACAAAAGAAAGCGATCAGGTGATACTAACGCTACTTGTCGAGCTTCACCGTAAATTTGACGAGCTAAACGCCTACATAAAAAACGAAAAATTTATAAAACTCGAGCTTGCTCAATCTAGCGTGCTAGACGGGATAAATTTTGAAAATTTTAGGATAAAAGAGGCTAAATTTAAAAACGGCACCGGCTACTACGGGCGCATTTTTATGCCTATTTTTCCGAAGCGAGACGTGGCGATATTTTTTGAAGCGCTAAATGAGAAAACCGCCAAAATCACACGCATAAACGAGAGCGACGAAAGCAACTACAACGGCTACGTGACGGCCAGAGAGCGCGCTATGATAAGAGAACTAAAGGAGATGAACGATGAGTAACGACTTGATAATATTTGTCATTTTTGGGCTGATTTTGACAGTGCTTTTCGTGCTGGTTTTTATAAAAGATTTAGAGGCTTCAAGGAAATTTTCAAGATACGAAAAAGCGATCGAAAGCCTAATACAAGAGCTTCACGC
>CAURKE010000127.1:0-3745 GCA_963525055.1 uncultured Campylobacter sp.
GCTTATCGCTTAAAAGCGAAAATATCGCGCATCTATGCGAGATAGATTTATCGGCCGCGATATTTTCCAGGCTCGCGCTTATCGGCGTTCTTAATGCGTAAACTTTCATCTTAGTCCGATATTTAAATTTTGCTTTAAAGCGTCCAAAATTTTATCCATTATCGCCGCTACTTCCTCATCTTCTAGCGTTTTTTGTATGTCTTGGAAGTTAAATTTGACGCTAATGCTTACGTCGTCTCCGAGCTTATCGTCCGAGTATACATCAACCGGCGCAAATTCTTTTAGGCATTCGATTTTTAGCGCGTTTATGCACTCTTTTATCGCTTCAAATTTCATGGATTTAGGCACGATTAGGCTCAGATCTCTACTGATAGCCGGGAATTTCGAGTATGGCTTGACAACTGCACCGTCAAATTTAAGCTTTTCAAACTCTATCTCGCAAAGATAGGTTCGCGGCAGGTCACGCTCGGCTTCGACTCGCACGTCCACGCAACCGATATAACCCACGCAAACGCCGTTTTGATAGATTTTAGCTTGTTCAAATTCGCTTAGATATTTTACGTCATCGCACGCTTTTAGCTCAAATTCGCCAATCGTGTTTTTAACCGCCGTAGCAAAGCCCAAAAAGTCGATATCGGCGGGCTTTGCGCCGTTTAGTAGGCTAGGTTCTTTTGCTAGTCCGCTAGCTACGAAGCCAAATCTCTCGCTTTGCTCGCCATCCTCGCTAAATACGCTACCGAATTCAAAAATTTTGACCGATTTTCGCTGATTTTTTACGTTTCGCTCGGCCGATTTTAGCAAGTGATTTGCAAGCGTCGACCTTAGCGTGTTTAGCTCGCTATTTATCGGGTTAGCTATCTCGGTCTTGCAAGGCGCAAAACCGAGCGCCGCTAGCTCGCCGGCGTCGTCAAATACATAATGCACGCTCTCGAAAAATCCTGCCGCGGCAGCTTTTTTACGCAAATTTAGCGCGTTTTTATAGTCGGCAAAAGTATCGTTTATGCGGTTAGCTTCGCTGAAATTTAGCGGCTTTGAGGCGATATTGTCGATACCGACCATTCGCACGATCTCCTCGCACACGTCCTGCGCATTTACGATATCGTGGCGAAATAGCGGAACCTTCGCGTTCGCGCCCTCTTTTTCGGCATTAAAAGTTAGGCTAAATCCAAGCTTTTTAAGTATCCTTACGACATCATTTTGCGCGACTTCTTGACCGATCATTTTTTGCATTTCGCTCATCGTAAAGCTCACGACCTTCGGCTCACGCGTCATTACGCTTTGCTGAGAGCCCGCATAAAGTGCGACCGATTTTAGCGCGGCCAGCTGTTTAAATAAAAAATCGGCACCAAAACCGACGTTTGGCTCGCTGCCTCTTAATGAGCGATAAGCCTGCGCTTGGCGCGGCATTTGCTTGTCTTCGTAAACCGTAGTCGCGATAACTTGAGGATCGGTGTAGCTAGCTTCTACTATGATTAGTTTGCTGCTTTCGTCAAGTCTGGCCGCGTCCGTCTGATATACGCCGCCCACACCTAAAAGCTCGCCGCCGGCTAAAATTTCAGTCGCCAAATTTGCGCCCTTTTGCAGGTCAAAAATAGCGCGCTCGTCGTCCTTTTTGAGCTTTACGTAATCATACGCGCTAAAAAGTACGCCGGTTGAGTGCGTAGCGTAGTCTAGCAGGCGCTCGATGCGGTTTTGTTTATCGCACTCGATCAGCGCCAAACGGATCTTCATCAGTAAATTTTCGTCAAAATACTCTTTTATCTCAAATGCTCGGTACTGAAAGCTGCTTTGTAAATTTTCCTCGGCGTGGATAGCTAAAATACGCCCGATACCGAGCAAATTTTCGCCCTCTTCGTATCTGGCGGCGTCTTTTAACGGCAGATCAAGCGCGGCCGATAGATCCCTTGCTACGCCGTAGACGCTCAGGCAGTCGCCGCGGTTTGGCGTTAGCTCGATCTCGATAATATCGTCGTTTAGTAGCGGATATTCACAAATTTCCTTACCAAGTTTTAGCTCGCCGATGCTTTCATCCAGCGGCATTATGCCGTCGTTTGTTTTAACAAGACCTAGCTCCACGGATGAGCAAATCATGCCGTTTGACTCGACGCCGCGCAGTTTTGCCCTTTTTATCTCTAGGCCGCTTGGCATAATGGCGCCAGATAGCGCCACCGGCACGAACTGTCCGGCCTCGACGTTTTTCGCGCCGCAGACGATTTGCAGCGTCTCGCCGCCCACATCCACTTGACAAACGCTTAGTTTCTCGGCATTTTCGTGTTTTATCTTGCTTTTTACGTAGCCTACGACGATATTTTTAGGTACCCTGATCTCTTTAAAGCTATCGACCTCAAGCCCGATCGAATTTAGCGTCTTTAGCAACGTTTCGCTCGTTACGCCAGAGATATCTAGCCATTCGCTTAGCCAATTTCTTGAAATTATCATTTAAACTGCTCCAATAATCTTAAATCTCCCTCAAATAGCGAGCGCAAATCAGGAATTTGATGAAGCAGCATCGCAAATCTCTCGACTCCAAGCCCAAATGCGTATCCGCTCACGTTTTTATAGCCGACCGCCTTAAAGACGTTTGGATCAACCACGCCGCATCCTAGCACCTCGAGCCAGCCAGTTTGCTTGCACACGCGGCATCCGTCGCCGTGACAGAAAATACAGCTGATATCGACCTCAGCGCTAGGCTCCGTAAACGGAAAAAAGCTAGGGCGAAAGCGCACTTTAACGTCGCCGAACATGTATTTTAAGAAATTTTCAAGCATTGATTTTAAATTTGCAAAGCTCACCGCGCCGCCCTCCTCGACTACGAGGCCTTCTACCTGATGAAACATCGGCGTGTGCGTTAGATCCATATCGCGGCGAAATACCGTTCCCGGAGCTATCATGCGAATCGGCGGCTTTTTACTCATCATCGTGCGCACCTGCACTGGGCTAGTGTGCGTGCGAAGTAGCCTAAAATCCTTAAAATAAAACGTATCTTGCATATCGCGCGCAGGGTGGTATTTAGGCAAATTTAGCGCCTCGAAGTTGTGGAAATCATCTTCTATGAGCGGTCCTGTCTCGAGCGAGAAATTTTGCATCATAAAGTACTCTATGATCTTATCCATCGTAGCCATCACGGGATGCAGTGCTCCAGCGCCGCTTGGCTCGTTAAATAGCGTGATGTCGATGGCTTCGGCCTTCATTTTGGCTTTTATCTCGCCGCTTTCAAGCTCGGTTTTTTTAGCCGCCAAAAGTACTTCAAATTCGTCTCTTAGCTTGTTTAAATTTGCCGCAAATTCCTTCTTGGCCGCTTCGTCCATATCCTTAAGCTTAGCAAACTCCGACGTGATCGCGCCCTTTTTGCCCAGTAATGCGACGCGAATCTTGTCTAAATCCGCCAAATTTCCGCATTTTGCGATACTTTCTCTATACTCTTGCAAGTTTTTACCTTTACTGAATTTTAGGATAGATTGTAGTCAAAATTTGATAAAATCTGCCTAAAAGGCGGGAAATTTTAACTTTTACTTGTTATAATTAAGCCAAATTTTAACCAGGAGAAAATCATGACGATATTCGAAAAAATCGTAGCGGGCGAGATACCTTGCAACAAAGTACTAGAAAACGACAAATTTCTAGCCTTTAACGACATAAATCCAAAGGCTCCGATTCATATTTTGATCATCCCGAAAAAGCATTTTGAAAATTTCCAGGAGATGGACGGGGCGCTGATGGGCGAGATGACGAAATTTATCCAAGA
>CAURKE010000128.1:0-3697 GCA_963525055.1 uncultured Campylobacter sp.
ACCATCACCGCTTTTAGCGTGCCTTTGCCGTCGTTTACGAGGATGAGGAAAGACGAAATAAGCGTCATAAGCTCCCACAAAACGACGAAGCAAAATACGTTATTTGCGCTGATGACTAGAAGCATCGAAAGGATGAAAAGGTTAAACAAACAGGCAAAAACGCCTACGCTTGCTTTTTTTATGTATTCCTCCGCGTAGCTCATGCCGTAGACGCTGCTAGCAAAGCCGATAAAGACGACTACGAAGCTAAAGAAATTTCCAAGCGGAGTTAGCTCAAATTTAGGCGCGTATAAAAAGTCTCCGCCTAGAGCGAAGCCCTGCGTAACGCCCATGTTGGCCACGAAGTAGCAAAGCGCGTAAAAACAGCTGATCGCGCTTAGTCCAAAACCGATTTTGACGGCTGATTTTTGCGCGCCGTAGAGCAGGATGCTAACAGCGGCGCTAAATAAGAAAAGTAGATAAACGCCTACCATCTCGCACCCCTTTGTGCGCCGCTATTTTCGTCGTTCATAGCGCGCGAATTTGACGCCGCTTGCTCTCTTGCCTGCTCGCTAGGAGTTTTATCAAGCTCCTTGATGACGATGACGTCGCCCTCGCCGTCCACGTCCTGAGCGCCGATATCGGCTAAAACGTGAGGCTCTTTTAAATTTCCGCTTCCGCGTAAAATTTTATCGACGAAAGCCTGCGCAGCCTCCTGCTCGATCCTGTTGCCAAGCTTGTGATGGCTGTGTAGAGGATCGACCATGATGATAGCGCTGGTCGGACAAACCTCGACGCACGCAGGGCCGTTTTCGCGCCCGAAACACATATCACATTTGATCGCGGTATTTTTCGCGCCCGCCTGGCTCTCGATCTCGAGGTAGTACTTAGGCTCTACCGCGTAGTTGACGGACGGCATGAGCTCGGCGCTCGAGCTTATCGCGCCGTAAGGGCAAGCGATCGTGCAGAGTTTGCAGCCTATACAAATCTCTTCGTGAAGCTCGATGCAGTTATCGTCAAACCTGAGCGCCCCGGTAGGGCATACGTTTGCGCAAGGACCGTCATCGCACTGGCGACACTGCGTCGGCATGACGCCCTTTGCTTGACGGAGCACTGTTAGTCTAGCTTTTGAAAGCTTACCGCGCTCATAAGCGCTACGAAAACAGGCCGCCATGCAAGTAGCGCAACCGATACAACGTTTGTAATCGGCGATCACAAATTTATGTTGTTTCATAAATTCTCCTTTCTACTTGTTTTACGATTCTTGATTTCTCTTAAATCTTGAGCTAATTGTATTACTTTTAGAAATTTATTTCCGTCATTTGGCTGACGAATTTTGTATTTTTTAGATTAATTTTTATGAATTATTTATTTTTAAGCTTATCTTTAAATTTGCGTTGAAATAGGCACCCTTTTAAACTTATACGAAGATAAAAATATTACGTATAGGCTATCTAATGCACTAAAAAGAGTATTTTAGTCCTATAATGCCTCAGAAAGCTTAAGCCAAAATTTAATCTCGTCGTTTCAAATTTGACGGAATACTTTTTGCTAGAACTCACCATTAGTAATATAAAAAGGATAAAAATGCAGATCAAAAATAGCGCTTCAAACGAGACTTTAAAGACCTTAGCAAACCGCGTAGCTCAAGGTCAAAAAGGCGATAAATTTTTAGCCGGCTCTACGCTTGCGGCGGCAAATTTGACGGATTTTGCCCAGATGTTGGATAAATTTAACGAAAAAGCAAATTTAAGCGACGCGGCAGACAAAATCGGCGCGGATAAATTTCACGGCGGCGAGACCGGCTCGTTTTTACGAAATTTAGCCCGCAACGAAAACGAAGCGCAAATCTACGCCAAACTAGAGCGCGAAGCCAAAGAAGCCGCAAAAATGTTTAAGAAATTCGATTTTATGCAGATGATGACGAAGCTAGAGATAGGCAATATAAAAGACGGCGAACGAGCGGAAATCTTTGCCAAGATGAACAAGATCGCGAGGGAAATTTGAGTTTATTTTTATTTCGCGCACGGAGTTAAGTTTGTACATTTGGCGCGCTCTCGTAATTGAACTCAAAATTTTGCTAAAATTCAGGTAAATTTAGCGGGTAACGGGAGTAAAATTTGAATGCGGCAAACAAACAAACCTCAAATTTAAACGACGATCCTCAAAGCTCAAATTTGGCAAATTTGGACTCGGGCAAATTTGCGAGAGATTATGATAAAGAGCCAATAGTTCTCAAAAACTACGAGGAAGCGTATCAGGTTTTATTAGTGATTGTGCCGCTTATAATCGGGCTATATGGCGCACTTATTTTAAATAGCAATTACGACTATGATGACAGTATAGGCGATACTCTTGGCTCATGCGCACTTATGCTTTTATTGATACTATTTTTTGTGTTATTGGAATTTATCGGCTATAAAAAAGAACAACCCATTTTAAAGATAAAAAATAGCAGTATAGAATTTTACGAAAAAGGCAAAAGAGTATTCGTATCAAAACGCGACGACTTAAGGAAGTTTATTTATAAACCATTTTTTTCCGGCAGTAATAGGCCTAGGAGTTGGATATATTTGCTTGCCATAACTCCCCCAGCTTTTTACTTTATTTACATTATAACGTTATCTTCGTATGTTACGTATTTTGCTCTTTGCTTTGCTGTATTTAATCTTCTGGGGATTTTCCTGACTAAATTTTTCTTCTGCCTTATCTTAGGCGGAAGGAATGCTAAATTTTCACCTTTTTTGGTTATTTGCATAGACGAGCCGCACAATAAACCCGGCAGTTTTTGGGGCGTGCCGCACGGCAATTACTTTACGATCACGATAGTCGATAAAGATACGTATAGAGAAGTAAAAGGATACTTTTTATCCAAACACGGCGTAAATATCGATGAGATAGATAAAGTTTATTTTTAAAACGCGTGCCGTACGGAAGCTAAATTTTACTTTGCTCCGCGACATCCTTATAGGTCGGCCATACAGCGGCTAAATTTAATCCAAACAATGCACTCCAAAAGTCGCTCAAATTTAGCTGCAAAATTTATCGCCGTAAAGATCGCCATTATGCGGGCTAAATTTATGCCTGAGCGCAAAAAAAAATCAGAGTCGCATAAAGTAAAATTTGAGCCCAAGCTACAAGCCTCACAAGCAAATTTGAACCTAGCAAATTAACCTCTTGTCGCTACTAAATTTAATCAAAAATGCCGCATTTTCTCGTAAATTTGCCGGCCCTACTTAAGCTTTGAATTTAAATCAAAAACTCGCCGTGTTATTAATGCCAAAACCGCAAGCAAAGCGGATAAATTTGCGCAAAATAAAGCTCCTTTTCCGCATCTACTCAAATTTATCGCCGCACAAGGCCGACTCCGCCCAAAATCCTCAAAAAACAAACCTAAAAAGCTCGCGCCGCAAAAACAGCCGAATTTCACTTCAAATTTTGCTTCTCGTACGCCTTTTTCCAGGCCTTGTTATTGTATTCGATATTTTGCGCGTCAAAGTCGTCTTTGCCGATTTTGCAGGTCTTGGCGTAGTATTTCGCCGCAGTGGCTAGCTCGCCCGCCTACTCGTAGTGCTCGGCTAGATTTACGCAACCGCCGAAGGCCCCGCTATCACAGGCTTTTTGTAAGAAATTTAGCCCCTTTTGCACATCCTCGGCGATGCCCGCGCGCTCGAGGTGCATCACGCCCAAATTTGAGCAGGCGAACTTCTCTCCGCCA
>CAURKE010000129.1:0-3636 GCA_963525055.1 uncultured Campylobacter sp.
GCCGTCACGATAGAGGCCGAGCCCTCCTCGAGCGCGGCTATACGGCTCTCTAGTACGTCCGTCGTCGGGTTGCCCAGCCTCGTGTATATGTGGCCCGGAGCTTCTAGCTGAAATCTCGCCGCGGCCATCTCGGCGCTACCGAAATCATAAGCCGTAGTTTGGTAAATCGGCACCGCCATGGCGCCAGGACCTACCTTGGTATCGTAGCCGTAGTGCGTGGCGATCGTCTCTTTTTGCATCTTTTCTCCTTGTAAAATTTGCGCGCATTATAACCGCTAAAAGTTTAAATTGGTATAATTGGGATTTTGAAAGGAAAAAATGGCTGAACAAAACGACAAATTTAAGCGCGTAAAATACCTGCGCGGCTTGGAAAAATTCGCAAAAGCGGCGATTAGCGCGCTAAAAAGAGAGGATTTTAACGAGGACGAATTTCGCGCTAGGGTGGGCAAAAACGCCGAAATTTTACGCAAGATCGAGCCTGTTTTTTTAGACAACGCCTACTCGAAATCTCTTGAAAATTTCGTAAATTTAGTCGTAAAAGGCGGCGAGAGAGCCGAGCTAATAGCCTGCGCCAACGCGCTAGAAAAGCTAAAAAATCAAAAAACCTATAAAAAAGAAAAACATAGAAAAAAATATAAGGACGAAGAGTGAAATGCGTGATATTTGACATGGACGGTACGCTCATAGATAGCGCAAGAGCGATCTGCGAGACGGTAAACGAGGTGCGGCGCGAGCTGGGGCTTGAAGGCGATCTGGCGGCGGAGTTTATCGTAAAGGCCATAAACGAGCCGGGGCGAAATTTGGGGTTTGACTTTTACGGTATCGATAAGCCCGATATGAAGCTGCGGGATAACTTTGAAGCTAAATTTAAGAAAAACTACCGCGAATACGCCGCGGCATACGAGGGCATCGATGGACTGCTAGCCGAACTAAAAGAAGCTGGACATTTCGTCGCTCTAGCTAGCAATGCGCCGCGATATACTTTGGATGAAATTTTACAAAGAAGCGGGATATTTAAGTTTTTTGATCTCATCGTCGGAGCGGACGAAAACATACCTCAAAAACCCGATCCCGCGATGTTAAATTTGATATTAAAATCAGGCGAATTTGATAAAGCGATATTTGTCGGAGATAGTAAAAAAGATGAGCTTGCCGCACGTAATGCGGATATGAGATATCTAAACGTTTGTTGGGGTTTTGGTAGCCAAAGTCCGAGCTGCGACAATGTCTTTACGGTGGCTGAAGCAGCCCTATATATCGAGAAGTTATAAAAATTTAGCGTATTATAGTGCGTATGATTTTAAGTAAGATTTTACGAAAAATAGTATGTATTTTAAGATTTACGAAAGGTTTTAAAATTTATGGATTATGATATATTTTCTCAAAGTCCGAGAGAAAAATTCTTTGAAATTTTATTTAACGCGAATAAAAATTTAGTCGAAAACGAGCTTGAAAAAACCTTTGAAAAATTTATCGCGATGAGCGAATTTTGCGAAAAAAACGGCTTTGACGAAACGGCGCAAAATTCGTTTATTTCTCAAAATCAGACCCTTGTAAATGAGCGCCTAAACGACATTTATATCGGGCTTAGTGGGGATATTTTAAGTCAAAATGAGTAAAATAGTCGTTATATTTTCGTTGTTTTTATCGCTGGTTTTCGGCGCGGTAAATTTCGAGGAAGAGCACCTTTTTGAGCTCAAAAAAGACGAGTGGGCGCGGGTTTTCGTGACCAAAAAGGGCACTGACGAGCGCGAGAGCTTTGATTTTCGTTGGACGCTTTTTGATAACACGAACATCATCGTGCATTCGCGCTACCGAAACTATCCTCGCCAGCTTGTTATGTCGCTAAGACGCGGCCTTGAGACCTATAAGCAGACTTTGATACCTGATCTCAAGTTTCCACCTAGCGACCGCGTCGCGCTTTATCTGGTTTTTGAGGATTTTAAGCAAGGCGTAGCGAAATTTCGCGTGCTGATAAACGACGACGAGCAGCGCGTGGATGTTGAGTTTTTAGATCCGCCCAAAAAGCAGAGCGGCACTCAAAATAGCGCGCAAAACGCCAGATAAAAGCAAAATTCAAGTGAGCATAAATGGAAAAAATCGATCTGATAATGAAAAATTTTATCGCGGAGCTTGGCTACGAGCCTGCAAATGCGATGTTTGCTCGGATAAATTCGGGCAAAAAGCTGCGCTCTAAGCTACTTTTAAAAATAGCGGGCGAAAGCGAGCAAAGTCTAAAAATTTGCGCGATTATCGAGCTTATTCACCTAGCTAGCCTGCTTCACGACGACGTGATAGATGACGCGGACACTAGGCGCGGAAGCCCGAGCATAAACGCGAGTTTTGGCACCAAAAACGCCGTGATGCTGGGCGATATCCTCTACTCGAAGGGCTTTTATGAGCTTTCTAAATTTCCGCACGAGATCGCGGGCGAGATATCGGGCGCGGTTAGCAGGCTAAGCGTGGGCGAGATGATGGACGTGGATCTCTCGGCTAAATTTAACGACGATAAGTCTGCATACGAAACGATGATCTACTACAAAACCGCCGTTTTGATCGAGGCTGCTGCCGCGGTCGGTGCGATGCTGGCCGGACTTGATGCGCGTAATTTTAAAATTTACGGCAAAAACCTAGGCCTAGCCTTTCAGATAATCGACGACATCCTAGACGTCACGCAAGACGCCGCGACGCTTGGAAAACCGAATTTCAGCGACTTTAAAGAGGGTAAAACGACGCTGCCTTACATTTATCTTTACGAAAGCTTAAGCGAAGCGGACAAAGAGAAGCTAAAAAGCCTATTTAAAAAGGATCTTAGCGAGTCCGAGCAGGGCTGGGTGAGGGCGAAGATGAACGAAACGGGCGCAATAAAAAAAAGCATAGAAGCGGCGAAAAATTTAGGCGAGCAAGCGATAAAATCGGTAGAAAAATTTAACCTAGACGGCCTAGCAAACATCGTAAAATCAATGATAGATAGGGAATTTTAATGCATTACGCAAGCGTGAGCTTTACGCACAAAAACACCGATATATCCGTGCGCGAAAAGCTCTCTTTTTCTAACATCGAGCGCAAAAACGAAATTTTACGCCTCATTAGCTCCAGCCAAAATATCAACGAATGTATGGTGCTTAGCACCTGCAACCGCGTCGAGATCATCGCTAGCGTAAAGACGGTCGAAGGCGCTAGCAAGCACATCATCGCCTGCATGTCGCTCATATGCGGTATCCCTTTTGAGGAGCTGCAAAGTAGAGCCGACATCTACGAGGATAACGGCGCCGTGCACCACCTCTTTGCCGTGGCTAGCTCGCTAGATAGCCTTGTTATAGGCGAAACACAGATAGCGGGGCAGCTAAAAGAAGCGTATAAATTTGCCCGTGCTAACGGCAAATGCGGCGCAAAGCTCGGTAGGGCGATGGAGTTTGCCTTTAGGTGCGCGGCGGAGGTGCGAAATAAAACCGAAATCTCCAAAAACCCGATCTCGGTCTCAAGCGTCGCGGTGGCGAAGGCAAAGGAGATTTTTGGCACATTAAACGGCATGGTCGCAGTGATAGTGGGCGCTGGCGAGATGGCGGAGCTAGCCGCAAAACACCTAATCGCAAGCGGCGCGCGAACGATAATCGTCAGCCGAAACAAAGAACG
>CAURKE010000130.1:0-3623 GCA_963525055.1 uncultured Campylobacter sp.
AAGCTAAACGCCGTGCCGCGCGTGTAAAAGTATTTTCTAAAAAATCCTTGCACGGCGGCGAGTATGTAACCGTGTCCCGTCGAAAAGCTCTCATCGTCCTTGGTTTCAAGCGCGATTTTTAGTGTATCAATGTATTTTTGCGCGTAAAAATCCTGCATGCCGTACTCTTTTGAAAGCCTCTCTGCGACCGACCAGTCGCCGTCTCGTGCGCTTTTTAACGCGTCAAAATACCACTGCTTTATCTCGTTTTCGTTGATCGGATGATAACTCACGTCGTAGCCCATTTTGGCTCCTTTTTAGGTGGATTTTTCTAAATTTATACGGATCGAAATTGATTTACGCGTATAAAATCGACCCCAAACGAATCATATTTGAGCCGCATTTTATCGCTAGCTCAAAATCCCCGCTCATGCCCATCGAGCAAATCTCTGCGCCGCGAGGTTGCAGATTTTCGTAAATTTTACGCGTAGTCTCAAAGCTTTTTTGTACGACTCTTTCGTCATCTACGTGCGCGCCGATACTCATCACGCCGATGGGTTTTAGAAATTTACACTCCTGCGCGATTTGTAAAAATGCAGTCTCGGCGGCTTCGGGCGAGATACCTTGCTTCGTGTCTTCGCGCGCGGAGTTTATCTGTAATAGGCAAGGCAGCTCGCGATCAAGCCTCTTATCCACCGCAAGCGCGGCCTCTACGCTCTCGCAGCTTTGCCAAAGAGCGGGTTTGAGCGCTAGTAGGTGGTTTATTTTGTTTCTTTGAAGTCGCCCGATGAAGTGCCACTCGATCGGCAAATTCGATAAAATTTCGCTCTTGTTTTTGAGTTCTTGCACGCGGTTTTCGCCAAAGCCCGTTTGCCCTTGCCTAAAAAGCTCCAAAACCTCTTTAGTCGTTACGTTTTTGCTTACGGCGATTAGCTTTACGGACTCGCCGGTGCGCGCGTTTTCGATGAGTTCTAAAATTTGCGCGAGCTTCATTGTCCCGCTCCGCTTAGGCGCATCACGTCGTTAAAGGTCGCAAACGCCATCAGGCAGAGCAAAAACGCCCAGCCGCAGTAGGTGAGGCCGATATAGACTTTTTCGTTCATCTCGCGGCGGAAAATGAGCTCATAAAGGTTGAAAAATATGTGTCCGCCGTCAAGCGCCGGGATAGGCAGCAGGTTTAGCACGCCTAAATTTACGGAGATGAGCGCGGCGATGATGAGTAGGGTCGAGACGCCGATGCCTGCGGCCTTTGAGGTGATGTCGGTGATCTGTATGATACCGCCCATCTCTTTTAGCGGCACGACGCCCGCAATGAGCTTTTCAAGCCCCGTAAATATGAGCTTTGAAGCGTTTACGGTCTCAACGAGCGCAAATTTGAGTGAGCTAAATCCGGTGTTTCGTATCGTGACTGCCTCGCCTGAAGGTGAAATGCCGATGAACGGTTTTTCTATCTTTTCGCCAAATATCGTCACGCTCTGCCCTATTTTAGGCGTCAAATTTATCGTTTTTATTTCGCCCGCGCGCTCGAGCGTGATCGCCGTGGAGGTTAAATTTACGTTTTTGCTTATCTCGTCCCATTCGCTGATTTTGATGCCGTTTATGTTTAAAATTTTATCGCCTTTTTGCAGTCCGGCGCTTGCCGCGGCCGAGTTTTCCAGCACCTTGCCCACAGTCGGCGCTAGCCTTTCAACCCCGATGTGCCCGAGCGCGATAAAGATAAAAAACGCCAAGGCAAAGTTAAAAAACGGCCCGGCAAAAAGGATAAAAATACGTCCAAGAGGGCTAAGCCTCGTGTAGCTGTCGGCATCCTCGTTTTTTAGCCCCGGTTTGGAGTCCTCTTGTCCTTTTAGGCTCACGTAGCCGCCAAGCGGTATCGCGCCGATGGCGTACTCGGTGCCGCCGATGGTTTTTGAGTAGACGCTTTGCCCAAAGCCCACGCTAAATTTTAGTACGCCGACTTTTAGCATGCGAGCGGCAAGAAAGTGGCCAAGCTCATGGAAAAATATAAGAAAGCTAATCACCAAAACCGTGATCAAAAAGTGCCAAGAATACGCATAAATGCCGACGGCTAACATCGCCGCTACAAAGATAATGCTTTTCAAAATTTTACCTTTAAATTTGATTTTACCGCTCGAGTTTATCGCTGAGCAAAACGGCGATAAATTTCGTGCTCGGGTTTGCGTCAAGCGCAATCTTTAGGCTCATTGTAAGCGGTACGGCCAAAAACATACCGCCGATGCCGAACAAAAATCCCCAAAAAAGTAGGCTCAAAAGCACCACAAGCGTGCTGATACCAAGGCCTTTGCCAAGAAATTTAGGCTCGATAAAGTTGCCGATGACGACATTTACGACCGCATACAGCGCCGCAGTCCAAGCGCAAGCCGCCGCGTCATTTAGCAAAAGCGCCACCAAAAGCGCTGGAACGGCCGCGATGATAGAGCCGATCGTCGGGACAAAGTTTAGCACGAAAGCCAAAATCCCCCAAAGCGGCGCGTAAGGCACGCCGATAAAATTTAGCCCGATAAATATAAAAACGCCCGTCGCAAACGATGCTGCGGACTTGATCGCGAGATAGCGTTTGAGATTTGATATAAACGTATCTACGATCTGGTTTGTTTGCGGATTTTTACTCGCAAAATACTCGACTTTTTGAGAAAATACCTGCACCTCAAAAAGCATAAAAGTAACGAGCAAAAACACGAAAAAGCTCTTTGAAACGAGCTCGGTGCCGCTCCTTAAAAATCCGCCCAGCACGGCAAAAATTTTATTTATATCAAAGTCTGCGGGCGCGGCGACGCTCTCGGGATCGATGAGGCCGCGGCTAGCTAGTATATGGTGATAGTGGTCGGCTAGGGCTTTAAATTTGCTCTGAAGCTCGGGCATGTAGCTAACTAGTCCGTTGATCGTCTTTAGCACGGTGTTTGCGATAAACCCTAGCGACAAAAACACGACCGCCGTAACGAGCGCGAAGGCTAAAGCGCGCGGAAATTTGAGCTTTTCTAGCGCATTTATCGCAGGCGTCGCCACGATAGCGATAAAAACCGCCATCAAAAACGGTAGCACGACGACGCTGGCGGCCTTTAGTCCCGCCGCGACCACGACGAAGCTAGCTAGATAGATTATGGCGTTTCCTGTTCTCAAATTTACGCCTTTTTGGTTTGATTTTTAACGTGCCTTACATAAGCGTTTACGTACTCAAAGCCCGAATACAGCGTCAGTGCGACGCTAAGCCAGAGCAAAAACTCGCCAAAAGGCCACTGCATGGTTAAAAAGCCGATCGCGACCATCTGGCAGACGGTTTTGACCTTGCCAGCCATCGATGCGGCGACCTCTACGCCTTCGCCCGCCATCACGACGCGAAATCCCGTGATAAAAAACTCGCGAACCAGGATGAGATACACGGCCCACGGGCTCGCGCGGTCTATCATCATGAGTCCTAAAAATGCGCCAAGCGTCAGCATCTTATCCGCAAGCGGGTCGATCACGGCTCCTAGCTTGGTCTTTTGATCCCATGCGCGCGCGATAAATCCGTCAAAAAAATCCGTGACGCTAGCGATCACGAACACAAGCGCGGCAAAGTAGTTCATCCAGCTAACGTGCACGCCTGAGAAGGAATTTACGCTAAGTAGCAGCCAAAACATCAG
>CAURKE010000131.1:0-3612 GCA_963525055.1 uncultured Campylobacter sp.
ACGCATTTAAAGGTAAAATTTTATCGCCTAATCTGCTAAATTTAGACAGCGAAGAAGACGACCGCGTGACGCTGGGCTGCGCGGGCGGCATAAACGTGAGCGCGAAAATCGGCGCCGCGAGCGTCAAAAAGAGCGGTAAAATTTACGAGATCGGCGTCACGGGGCTTAGCGGCGGGCACTCGGGCAACGAGATACATAAAAATATCCCAAACGCGACGAAGCTGCTGGCAAAATTCCTCGCCGAGGAGGGCTGTGAGCTAATCAGCCTGGATTTTGGTGAGAGGAGCAACTCGATCCCTGCAAATGCCGTGTGTAAGGCGCTCTGCGCGCATGAGCCGGCGCAGCGCAGCCTAGCGTGGGTAAAGAGCCTGGGCGATGGCGAAGCGGACGTACTGGTAAATAGCGGCAAAATTTTAGCGCTAATTAACTCATTCGCCCAGGGAGTGCGCAGCTACGACACGCAGCTTGGCATGGTAAACGAAAGTATAAATCTCTCGACCGTCAAGCAAAAGGGCGAAGTGATTGAGTTTGACTTTTTCGGACGCGCGATGAAGCGCGAGGGGCTCGAAAATCTGGGCTTTGAGACTAGTACTCTGGCAAGCGCGCTGGGCTTTGATGTTAGAGTAACCGACCGCTCGGCGAACTGGGCGCCGTGTATCAGCGACTTCGCGCATCTGGTACTTGAAGAACTGCAAAAACAAAAGCCGCAAGCGAAATTTGCCGCCGTGCACGCGGGCCTTGAATGCGGCGTACTAGTTGCAAAACAGCCCGAGCTTCAAGCCTGCTCCATAGGCCCAAACATACACTCGCCTCACTCGGTAAACGAGCACTGCGAGATAGCGTCGGTGGAGATGATGGCGGAGGTGGTGAGAAATATCGTCGCTAGACTTCAGTAGCTCGGAACGGCTTGTCTTTTGAGCATCTTTGAATGAGTTTGAAATTTTAAGTCTGCGGCAGACTACCTTTGCTTCGCTTTGCTCGCAACTGCAAGCAGAGGTCTAGCCTTGACTTAAAATTTCCGCACAACATTCAAATCCGTCTCAAAAATACTTCGCCTTTAAAATTCTTGTGGTGGCTTGTCTCTTGTTGCCCCATGATTCGTTGTATTTAGATTTTACTCGGTCACTACCGATAAGGTAGCTCCCGCCCTTAAATTTAAATCCGCCTCGTCTAGAACAAAAATACTTCGTCTTAGCTTATTACATCCAAATTTGATTTAAATTTGCAGCGATTTTTTAAAACACAGCCGCAAACTCATCCGTCAAGCGTTAGAAATCCAATTTTTCCAAATTTCAGCTCTAAATTTAAGCCCGCGTTCTTGAGTTAAAATTTTACGGAAAATTCTTATCCTTGCTGCTGCACAGCTCGTTTAAAAAGCATTCTTTGCAGTTTGGCTTGATCGCCTTACAGGTGTAGCGGCCGAAAAGCACCATGCCTTGGTGCAGCTTGCCAAGGTCCGTCTTAAAAGCCTCGCTAAGATCGCGCTCCGTAAGCTCGGGCGTCTTTGCACGGCTCAGCCCCAGGCGATGCGCGACGCGAAATACGTGCGTATCCACCGCCATCACGTTTGCGCCCGCGCCCTCTAAAAGCACGACGTGAGCGGTCTTTTGCCCCACGCCTGCTAGACTCATTAGCTCTTTTTCGGTCGTTGGTATCTCGCCGCCAAATTCGCTCATCACGCTCTTTGCCATTTTGATCAAATTTTCTGCTTTGTTATTAAAAAAGCTACAGGAATTTATGAGCGCTTTTACGCTGCCAAGATTTGCATGCGCTAGGCTCGCGACGTCGGGGTAGGCCTCAAAAAGTGAAGGCGTGATCAAATTTACGCGCTTATCGGTACACTGAGCGCTTAGCATCACGCACACGAGCAGCTCATAGAGGCTGCGAAATTTAAGCTCGCTGCCCGTGTCTTTGAAATTTTCCAAAAATAAATTTTTGATAGCGTTTATATCTTTTTTTGTTCTCATAACGCCGATTTTAGCCGTTTTTATTTAAATTTTCGATGAATTATAACTTATATTTAATGACTTTCCTGCTATAATCACCCTCGCAAAAATCTAAATTTAAGGAACAAAGATGAATAAAATTTTATTCGCATCTCTTAGTTTGGCTGCGGCTCTAAGCCTAAACGCGGTGGATTACGCCACCGTAAACGGAACTGCCATAACCGATAAGGACGTAGCTTTCACGCTTGCTGCTATGCCTGGCGTAACGCTAGAGCAACTACCTAAAGATACTCAGAAAAAAGTGATCGATGAGACTATCAACAGAAAACTACTTCTAGACGAGGCTAAAAAGAGCGGACTAGAGAAGACTGACGAATACAAAGCTGCGCTTGAAGAGCTAAAAAACAACCTCGCGCTTGATCTTTGGATGAAGAGAATTTTCGATAATATCAAAGTTAGCGAAGGCGAAATCAGCGACTTTTACAACAAAAATAAAGCCGAATTCGCAATGCCTGCGCGCGCAAAAGCTAAACATATCCTAGTAGCTGCCGAAAAAGACGCAAATGACGTAATAGCTGCGCTAAAAGGACTAAAAGGCGACGAGCTAGTTAAAAAATTCGAAGAGTTAGCAAAATCTAAATCGATAGACCAAGGCTCTGCGGCAAACGGCGGCGAGCTAGGATGGTTCGAGCAGTCTCAAATGGTAAAACCTTTCGCAGATGCCGCATTTGCGCTTAAAAAAGGCGAGATAACTCAAAAACCTGTTAAATCAAATTTCGGCTACCACGTAATCCTAAAAGAGGATAGCAAGGCTGCCGGTACCGTAGGTCTAAACGAGGTTAAACCTCAAATCGAGGGCAACCTAAAGATGGAGAAATTTAGAAACGATATCAGAAAAAGAGGCGACGAGCTTCGCGCAAAAGCTAAAGTAGAATATAAATAAGGTCGATAAAATGGGTGTTTTAGACGTAGTAAAAGCCGGTGTTTTAAGCGGCGATGACGTAACTAGGCTGTATAAATACGCAAAGGAGCAGGGCTTTGCCATACCTGCGGTAAACGTGGTCGGAAGCGACTCGGTAAATGCCGTTTTAGAGGCGGCGAAGACGGCTAACTCACCCGTTATCATCCAGTTTAGTAACGGCGGAGCCGGCTTTTACGCCGGCAAAGCCTGCGGTAATGCCGACGTACTAGGAGCGGTAGCGGGTGCGCAGCACGTGCACTTGCTAGCCAAGGCTTACGGCGTGCCGGTGATCCTTCACACCGATCACGCGGCTAGAAAACTACTGCCGTGGATCGACGAGCTGGTTAAATTTAGCCGCGAATACAAAAAAGCTCACGGCGTGCCGCTTTTTAGCTCGCATATGCTTGATCTTAGCGAAGAGAGCCTCAATGAAAATTTAAGCACTTGCGAGAAGTATCTAAAAGAGCTTAGCGAGCTTGGTATCAGCCTAGAGATCGAGCTTGGCGTAACGGGCGGCGAGGAGGACGGCGTGGATAATACGGGCGTTGATAACGCGCTTCTTTATACGCAGCCTGAAGACGTCGCGCAGGCATACGAGCGACTAAGTAAAATCAGCGATAGATTTAGCATAGCGGCTAGCTTTGGCAACGTTCACGGCGTGTATAAGCCGGGCAACGTCGTGTTGCGACCGGAAATTTTGAAAAA
>CAURKE010000132.1:0-3605 GCA_963525055.1 uncultured Campylobacter sp.
TTAAACTTGATACAACTACTATCAACTAATCTAAAATTTGTTTCTCAAATTTGAGCGCTTTTTTATATCCGCACAAAGTCGATTTCGCGCGTGTTGTATATTTTAGCGTTAAATATAAAAGGCGTAAAAAGGCGGTCGCAATACTCGCCCAGCTCGTCGTTTACGCGGTGCGGGTTTTGACGCAAAAAATCTAAAATTTGATCAAGCCCCGCGTCTATCTGCTCGCTCGTAGCGTTTTCGTCGTAGAAAATCCTGAAATCAGGCACGGATTTTGACTGCTCGCAGATTCTGATCGCTTCGTCTTGCTCTAGCGCAAAAAGCGGCACAAATAAAAAGAGTAGGGCGAGCGGCAGAAATCGTAAAGAAATTTTCATCGTTTATCCTTTTGATTTACATCCGCTGCGATCAAATTTGAGCCTTTTAAAGCACAAATTTAAAATGGTTTCACACCACATGCTCGCCGCGTTATGCTATTTAACTTCTATTAGCTTTAGGCTCTCTTTTGCGTCGTAGTGGGTCGCGTACTTTTTGAGATTTTCGCACGAAGTTCGTAGTTTTTCATCTTTGCAAACGCCGTTTTTTAGCAGAAATTTAACCATATCCTCGCTATCTAGGATTGCGGCTAGTTTTGTAAAAATTTCCAGTTCTTTAGCCTCAAATTCGCTAAGCGGCTCAAATTTTAGCAGCTCCTCTAGATAGCGCATTTTATCGCGGTAAAACTTTGTAAATTTTGCGGTTTTCGCAAACTGCCTTATTTTTGGATCAAGCGGAGCGTTTGCGATCGGCGAAGCGCCTTTTTGACCCATAAAGATAGCTATCCCGCCGGCCACGCAAAGCATCACATCTTTGTCGCCGCGTGCGCCTTTGCTAAGAAGGTGGCTAAAAATCTCAAACGCTTCGGTATTACAAGCCATGTGTAAAAGTTCGGGTGAGCCGATATCAGCGCCGTTTGCTACAAGCAGGTCGATGAGTCGTATCGACTCTTTTTGATCGAATTTATATTTGCCGTTAGGATCTATGCCAAGCGCGATAACCGCGTCAATAGGCGTAAAAATCATAAATTTGTAGTTAAGATCCGGCTTAAATTTGAGCGCCTTTTTTATGCGTTCAAAGTCAAATTTGCCCGTTTTTATGATTTTCATGTTGTAGATAAACGGCGAAAAAAGGCGGTCGTTAAATTCGCCAAATTCATCATTTACGCGGTGCGGGTTTTGCGATAAAAAATCTAAAATTTGATCGAGCCCCGCGTCTATTTGTTTGTTCGTAGCGTTTTCATCAAAAAAGATATCAAGGTCAGGCTCCGGTAAATTTGAAGCGAATAAAATTTGAATTAAAACCATAAAGATAACGGTGAAATTTTTCATAAATCCTCCTAAATTTACGGCTTTTATGAGGCGACAAATTTAGCTTGCGGGCTTTAAGAGTAAAATTTTAGTCAAATTTGCTCGCGGTAAATTTGACTAAATTTCAGGTTAAATTTACGCGTGAGGCAAAAACTTATAATCATAAGCAGCGCATTAAATCGCCGCTTTCCGCCTCTCGTTGTCGAGCGTTTCTTGCATTTTCGCCCTTGCGTTTTCTAGCCACTCAGGGTCGGCGGTGTCGATGAGATCTAGGCAGATGATTTTGATTTTGCCGTTTTTAAAGCTAAAATTTTTCACATCCAAGATGTCCGAACCCGTGATCACGACGGGCTGGATTTTTAGATTTAGCTTGTCGGCGATGATTTTCGCACCGCCTTTAAACGGCAAAAGCTCCTTTGAGTGCGAGCGCGTTCCCTCTGGGAAAATCGCCAGTACGCGCCCCTTTTCGATGCGGTCTTGTGCGTCTTTTACAATCTTGATGAGCGAGCGTTTGTTCTCGCGCTCGACCGAGATCATCTGCGGCACATGGATGATCTGGCCGATGACGGGCAGGTCGGCGATCTCTTTTTTAGCGATCCAGCAGAGATCTTTAGGATAGACTTCCTCCAAAACGACGATATCTAGCATGCTTTGGTGGTTCATGATGATCATATTCGCGTGCTCGTCAAAGTTGCCGACGACTTCGAGCGAATAAAATCCAAAAAGCCGCTGGCTCCTACCCCAAATTTTTCTCACGCCGTGAATGTGCTTTTTAAAAAGCCACATAAAAAACACGACCAAAAGTATGCTAATGAGAAACTCGACCGCGAAATACGCGGCCTTTATCCTAGAAAATATCATCTTTTTTAACCCAGCCTATCTTGCCGTCGTCTAGTAAAATTTTGACGTAGTCCTCGCGTTCGCCGAGGATCTCGATCTTTTCCTCCGCTTTTGAGGTATAAAATACGCTTGAGTTTTGCGTAGGCAAAATTTTTACATTTATGTTTTGCCTTAGCGTCGCGCCGCCAAACGGGTTGTAGCTGTAAAGGATATAAGCTCCAAGGCCGACTACAACGACGAGGAAAATCGCGTCGCGCTTAAACAAAAATGTGATCAAGAAAATACCGAAAAACGCGTAAACTCCGATATTTTTGTAAATTTCAAATTTGCTTTGCTTTGGATTTAGCCCGATTTGCGTGCTGATCTCGTCATCTTCGACGACGACGGGGAGCGAAAAACTCACGAAATCTTTTTTAGCCAGGCTAAAGTAGTTAAAATCGATCGAGGTTTTTTCAGGTGAAAAGATCGCGAAATAATATCCGCTTTGCGCGTCAAATTCGCCGCTTGTGGAGTCCACGCCTTGTTTGATGATGTCCTTATCCTCGATGAAAAAGTCCGCGATATTGCCTTTTTGCGCGTTTACTTCGACGATCATGATGAGATTTTTGTCGTCAAATTTGTTGGTTTTGTATTTTTTGACTTCGAGATTTTGGGCGACGACGTGGTTGTATTTCTCGCCGCTTTTTAGCGCTACGATTTTAGGTAGCGAAAGCGTCAAATTTGCCGTCTGGAAAAACTCGCCGTTGCGCTTTAAATTTACCGTGATTTTTGGATTTTGCACGGCTTGAGCGGAGGCCTCGGCGTAAATTTGAGCTTTATAAACGCCTTTGCCGTCGTTATCCCAGCGCAAATTTGAGCTTAGCCATTTTAGATTTTCGGTTTCGGGCAAGATGGTTTGCAAATCGACCGCGATATTATCCTGGATATCGACCGAGAGCGTAAAGCTAAAAATTTGCCCGACGTAGACTTGCTTTGGCGCATTTAGAGCCTTGATAATGATATCGTTTGGCTGCACGCGCTCGTATAGTTGGCTGTCTTTTAAATTTAACTCAGGTTCGTTCGTAGGAGCGATATTTTGAGGGATAGGCTGGCGCAGATGCGTGCCGCCTTGGTTGCTTACGGTTTGGCTCTGCGCTGCGGGGGTTCTGTTTTGAGTAGCCGCGCTTTGCGTCTGGGCAGGAGTTCTATTTTGCGCGCTTGGCGCTTTGTTTTGTAAATTTGGCTTTTGCGCGGGCGTTTGCGGAGCAGTCTTGATCACTTTTTGGCTTTGCTCGTTGCCCATCATATCAAATACGCTAGGCTCGGTGGCTGTGCAAGCTAAAACAAATACAGTAAAAAAGGCTAAAAAGGGCTTTAGCAAACTAGCCCTTTTAGCATCTTTAGTCCGTCGTCCGTACCCAAAAACTTCTCGCAGGCGCGCTC
>CAURKE010000133.1:0-3600 GCA_963525055.1 uncultured Campylobacter sp.
AAAATCCAAATTTGATAGACGAAGCGGCAAATAAATTCGGCTCGCAGTGCGTCGTAGTTGCGATTGACGCAAAACAAAATTCGAGTGAAATTCCGAGCGTTCCGCAGGATGAAATTTTAGCCGAAAATAGCGAGCCTTGCGGCTATAGCGTTTTTATAAACGGCGGCAGGCTAGATACGGGCAAGGATGCGCTTGCTTGGGCTAAAGAGGCACAGGAGCGCGGTGCAGGCGAAATTTTACTTACGTCGATGGACTGCGACGGCGTTAAAAACGGCTTTGAGTTAAATTTGACGCGGATTTTCAGCGCGCTTGACATCCCCGTCATCGCAAGCGGCGGTGCGGGCAAAATGGAGCACTTTAAAGACGCATTTTTAGCGGGCACAGACGCGTGTCTAGCGGCGTCGATCTTTCACTTTAGAGAGATCGAAATCAAGGCACTTAAGACATATTTGCGAAAGCAAGGTATTGAGGTTAGGCTGTGAAATTTGAACTCAAATTTAGCGCACAAAAGGGCGTAGTGTGATTATTTCAGCAGGGCGAAACGAAGTATTTGCATTCGCTCTACCTATGGGCGTGGGGTTAGTGAATATAAGCATAAATTTGACGGCGTTTTTGCAAAAGCGAGTCATGGTTGATAGCTGCGGCAGATACGAGCAAAATTTGACGACTAACCGACAACTTGACGAGAGGCTAAATTTGATAGATTCACCTATTTTGCAAAGCGCGAAACCCTCACAAAACCCGGATAAAATTTTAAATGCGCTGCCGAGTGAAATCATTTTTATAGGCTCTGCGGGACTTTACAAAGATGGTGAAGTTTTTAAAATTTATGAGAGCTCAGTCGCGGCAAATATAGAAATTTCAAGCCTAGAAAACAAGAGCTATTCGCCGATAGAGAGTGAAATCGCTTCTATTGTTCCACGTGGAACATGCAAGGTTAACTCATCAAATTTCATCACAACCGATAAAAATTTAGCTCACGAGCTTTTTGCGTGCGGATATTTTTTAGAAAATATGGAATTTTTTGCCGTCCTCAAAGTCGCGCAAAAATTTCAAATCCCCGCTTACGGCATATTCGTCGCAACGAATTTCTGCGACAAAAACGCACATGCGGACTTTATCAAAAACCACGAGCAAGCCAAAAAAGAGCTCGAAAAATACCTAAAACAAAAGGAAATCATTTGAAAAATTTGCTTGATTTTACATTAGACGAGCTAAAAGAGCAGCTCTCGCCGCCGTTTCGCGCGAAGCAAATTTTCGAGTGGCTATACAAAAAAAACGCAACTAGTTTTGATGAAATGCTAAATTTGCCAAAAGATTTGCGTGCAAATTTAGCACAGGAATTTTACCTTGATCCGCTAAAATGCGTCAAATTTGAGCAGAGCGCCGACGGCTCTATAAAGTATCTTTTCGAGCTCAAGGACGGACTGCGGATAGAAAGCGTACTGCTGCCGATGAAAGAGGAGCTCAGCGATGAAAACGGCGAGGTAGCGCGCCATGCTCGTTATACGATCTGCGTTAGCTCGCAGGTAGGCTGTCGTATGGGTTGCTCGTTTTGTCTAACGGGCAAGAGCGGGCTAACGAGAAACCTAACGCCGGGCGAGATCGTAGGGCAAATTTTATGGATAAAAAGAGAAAATAAAATCCCCTATGAGCGCCGCGTAAACGTCGTATATATGGGCATGGGCGAGCCGCTAGATAATCTAGAAAACGTTAGTAAAGCCATAAAAATTTTAAAAGAAAACGACGGCTTAGCTATCGCTCCGCGCCGCCAGACCGTTAGCACGAGCGGGTTAGGCAGCCAGATAAAAAAGCTCGGCGAGATGGATCTGGGCGTGCTGTTAGCGATATCTTTGCACGCCGTTACTAACGAGCTTCGCAGTAAGCTAATGCCGATAAACAACGCCTACAAAATCGAGTCCGTTATGGAGGCGGTGAGGGGCTTCCCGATCGATATGCGCAAGCGAGTGATGTTTGAGTACCTCGTCATAAAAGACATGAACGACGGTGTAAAAGACGCCAAAAAGCTCGTTTCGCTACTACACGGCATCAAAGCAAAGGTAAATTTGATCTACTTTAATCCGCATGAGGGTAGCGAATACGGACGTCCGAACACGGCCGATATGGAGGCATTTCAGACGTATCTACGCGATCACGGCGTAACCTGCACTATCAGACAAAGCAAGGGCCTTGACATCAGCGCGGCGTGCGGTCAACTAAAAGAGCGCGACAACCAAACAAGCGGCAAAACGATAGCCAAGACGACAAAATGACGCTACTTGATATAACCCAGATAGTTTTCGTCTGCGTTGTGGTTTTTATAGGGCTCGGACTGATTATAAAGACGGCTTTTTATGACAAACGCGACTGATGACATAGCATTCTTAAGAGAGCAAATAGATAGAAATAACGACGAATCGTTTTTCGTTTTACTCTATGATTTTTGCTATTTCGATAAGAAAGTTTTTAAGAAAATCCTAAAAATCTGCCTAGAAACCGAGATAGAAGATAAAAATTTAAGGGCCGAAATTTTAGATATTTTGCACTTTACGACCTATCTGATCCTCTGTCATCGCGACAAAAAAGATGTATATAAGATAAAAAACTTCAAAAAAGTCGAGAAAAAATTCGGCGATTATTTTCAAACTATGAGGCAAATCGGTAGAAAATTTATAACACAATAGCGATAAAAGTAAAACCCTAGATTTTATTAATTATGGTTAAATTTTATTTTTAATAAACATACAACACTCCGTCGCCGTAGCTAAATTTATCCCGCTGCCTTACGCTATCGCCCACAAAGGTAATCGGATTATAAGCCTGCCGGAGCTTTGGCGCATTACACTTCCAGCCACAAGGAAGGTAGCCTAAATTTAATATTTTTAGCAAATTTGTATTGAAATCAATGCGGAAATTCAGGCAAATTTTACGTATGCCGTACTCTTGAAATGCACGCAGAACAATCGGAAACACCGAATAATAATAAGTTTCAGCCGGCAGGCCACGCGCCCGGATATCTTGGATCAGATGATCTTTTTTAGCCGATAAAATCTCCCTAGCCACGCCGGCGAGCTCATTTGTCAGCGAGCATTGCCGTAAAATTTTATCGCTAAAACGACAAATTTCGGCAAATATATCAAGGTCAATATCGTTCCGCTCGTTTGATTTTAAAAGCTTTGGCAGCTGCTCAAATTTTGCAAATTTGACGCGAAACGGAGCGAAAATTTTATCGGGATCTAGCGAGTGTTTGCCAACGCTTTTAAACCAGTTTTGCGCATTTAGTCCGTTTTCAAATTCTGATTTTAAATGCTCAATATCTAACTTCATTGCTTAGCTTTTATTTTGATTTTACGAGGTTATAAAACTCGTTTCTAGCGTCAAATTTAGATTTTATTTTATACTCTACACCGTCAAATTTAAAACTAATTTCATCCGAATGCAGCAATAACCTCGGCGCGTCGGTCGTTAAAATTCGCTCACTTTCGCCCATCTCTTTATCTAAAATTTTCTCGATTTGCGGTCGCGATAGACCGTAGAGCGGTTCACCTAAAATCTTATGTTCCACGTGGAACAAATGCAAACGAATTTGATGCTGTCTGC
>CAURKE010000134.1:0-3598 GCA_963525055.1 uncultured Campylobacter sp.
TCAAAGCGTATGAGCGCGCGCTCGTCGTCAAATAAAAATTTAGCCAAAGCCTTCGCCGACTGCGTTTTACCAACGCCCGTAGGCCCCAAAAACAAAAACGATCCGATCGGACGCGCGCCCTCGTTTAGACCCGCTTTGTTTCGCTTGATGGCTCTTGCTAGCGCGTGCAGCGCGGCATCCTGACCTACGACGCTTTCGCGCAAATGCTCCTCGATCATCAGATATTTTTGCTTTTCGCTAGTTAGCATTTTGCTGACCGAAATTCCCGTCCATTTGCTTAGTATTTCGGCCACCAGCTCCTCATCGACCTGATTTTTTAGTAGCACGCCGCTTTTTTTCATCTCGTCCCATTTTTTTTCGAGCTCTTTTTGGCGGTTGGCCGCTTCTAAAATTTTGCCGTATTCGATCTCGGCCGCGCGCTGCAAATCGCCGTTTCTGCGCGCTATCTCGGCCTCGCTTTTTAGGCTATCTATCTCTTTTTTAGCTTTTGAGATGCCGCCAAAAACCGCCTTTTCGTTTTCAAATTGGCCGTCAAGGGCGTGTTTTTGCTCGTTTAGATCTGCGATTTCTTTTTCGATTTCGCTTAGGCGAGCGGCGTTTTTAGCCTCGTCTTCCATTTTTAGCGCCTCTTTTTCGACTTGCAGAGTTACGATCTCGCGTTTGATGCGGGCTAGCTCGTACGGCTCGCTTTCTATCTGCATTTTTAGTTCGGCTGCGGCCTCGTCGATGAGATCGATCGCTTTATCTGGCAAGAAGCGGTTTGAGATGTAGCGGTCGCTTAGCTTTGCCGCCGCAACCAGCGCGCTATCGGTGATCGTCACGCCGTGGTGCACCTCGAGGCGCTCTTTTATCCCGCGTAAAATTTGAAGCGCTTCGTTTACGCTAGGCTCTTTGACGTCAATTGGCTGAAAGCGGCGTTGCAACGCAGCGTCTTTTTCGAAATACTTGCGGTACTCTTTTAGCGTCGTTGCGCCTACGGCATGCAGTTCGCCTCTAGCAAGCGCGGGTTTTAGGATATTTGCCGCGTCCATGCTGCCTTCGCTAGCTCCCGCGCCCACGATAGTGTGGATCTCGTCGATAAACAGGATGATATTTCCGGCGCTTTTTACCTCGTTTATGACGGCTTTTAGCCTGTCTTCAAACTCGCCGCGGTACTTTGCGCCCGCAATCAAAGCACTCATATCAAGCGCGATTACGCGTTTGTTTGCTAGGCTCGTAGGCACGTCTTTTGCCACGATTTTTTGCGCGAGGCCCTCGACGATAGCGGTTTTACCGACGCCCGGCTCGCCTAACAAAATAGGATTATTCTTGCTTTTTCTTATTAAAATTTGCATCATGCGCGTGATCTCTTCATCGCGCCCGATAACCGGATCAAGCTCCTTATTTAGCGCTTTTGCGGTTAGGTCGATGCCGTACTTCTCCAAGCTATCTAGCGTCTCGTCGCCGGTTTGACTATCTATCTTGCGCCCTGCCCTGTTGCTTTCTAAATTTTTGCGGATTTCTAAAACATCTGTAAATTTGCCTAAAATTTGCTTGATTTCAGGCAGCTCAAGCGCCGAGATAATCCACGTATCCACCGCGATATAGCTATCTCCTAGGCTCACCATCAGAGCTTTTGCGCTTTCAAGAGAGTTAATTAGCTCCTTTGAAATTTGAACGTTTTCTTTGCTTACGTTTGAGCTTGTAGGTAACTGCGCGGCTTTGCTTTTTACTTCAAGCTCCACTGCGTCCTTGCTGACGTTCATTTTGTTAAAGACTTGGTTGAGTAGCGAGCCGCTATCTGCGACCAGCGCCCAAAGCAAATGAAGCGGAAACGTTTGCGGATTTTTTGCGTGTATCGCTAGCGCGACGCCCTTTTCTACCAGCTCTTGCATTTGTGCGGTTAAATTTTCGCCTAAATTCGCCATTTTTTCTCCTTTAGTTTATAATGAGCGTATTATATAACTTTAGTCGATTATTGTCAAGTTATCTAAGTTATTTAATATAAACACTTACGAAATAAAATTAAATTTTATTAAATCTTTTATCCTATTTTTAGGCAAATTTAACTAAAATAGCCCCACTTAAAAAGGCAGGAGATTAACTTTGAATAAAAAAAAGATGTTTTTGTTTTCAAGCGTTGCGGGCGCGATGATTTTAGGAGCGGTTTTTAGCGCAAATTTAAATGCTAAAGCCACCGAGGACGGCTCAAATTCTAAATTACAATCGCTCTCAAAACTTACAAAAACCATTTCTACTATCGAAAAATACTATGTTGATGATTTACAGTTTAAAGAGATCGTGGATAAAGCCATAGAGGGGCTTTTAAACAACCTCGACGCGCATTCCGGATTTTTAAACGAAAAGGCGTTTAAAGATATGCAAGTGCAGACAAACGGGGAATTCGGCGGCCTGGGCATCACGGTCGGCATGAAAGACGGCGCGCTAACGGTCATCTCGCCTATCGAAAATACGCCTGCGGATAAAGCCGGCATAAAAAGCGGCGACATCATCCTTCGCATCGACGGAAACGCGACTCTAGGCACTACTATAGACGAAGCGGTCAATAAAATGCGCGGCAAACCAAAGACGCCTATCACGATAACTATCGTGCGAAAAGGCGAGCAAAAGCCGTTTGACGTGAAGCTCGTGCGCGACATCATCTCGGTCGAGTCCGTTTACGCAAAGATGATCGAAAAAGACAACATCCTCTATCTTCGCGTGACGAATTTTGACAAGCACGTAACCGAAAAGGCCGAGGAATTTATCAAAAAATACCCAAAAGCAGAAGGTATCGTGCTGGATCTTCGAAATAACCCGGGCGGACTTTTAAACCAAGCGGTCGGATTAACGAATTTGTTTATAGATAGCGGCGTGATCGTATCTCAAAAAGGTAGAAACGAGAGCGAAAATAGCGAATTTAAAGCTGCAAGAGCAAATAAGATCACAAATTTACCGCTTGCGGTGCTAGTTAACGGCGGAAGCGCGAGCGCTAGCGAGATCGTGAGCGGATCGCTACAAGACCATAAACGAGCCGTCGTTATCGGCGAAAAGACGTTCGGTAAAGGTAGTGTGCAGATCATCCTGCCAGTCGACGACAAAGAGGCTATCCGCCTAACGATAGCTCGCTACTACCTGCCTAGCGGCCGCACTATACAAGCAACTGGCGTGGAGCCTGATATCATCGTATTTCCGGGCAAAGTGCCCCAGCAGGACGAAAATGCGTTTTCTATAAAAGAGAGCGAACTAAAAAAACACTTAACCAACGAACTAAGTAAAATCGACGGCAACGGCGATAAAAACGCGACCAAAACCGCCGACAATAAAAAGATAATAACCGAGGCTAACGTAAACGACGATATACAGCTAAAATCGGCGATTGACGCGATCAAAATTTTACAGCTAAAATAAGGAGTGCAAAAATGCAAAAAAAAGAGCTGATCTATGAAGGCAAGGGAAAAAAGATGTTCGCAACGGACGATGCGGACTTGCTAATAGCGGAATTTAAAGACGATCTAACCGCCTTTGATGCGCAAAAAAGAGGCAACGAGGCCGGCAAAGGCGCGTTAAATAACAAAATTTCGACGCAGCTTTTTCATCTTTTAAAAGAAAAAGGCAT